>JBILNH010000128.1:0-7035 GCA_044375095.1 Crocinitomicaceae bacterium | reverse complement strand
TTCTGTTCCATGAACATGCTTATTGTGATTGGCATTGCAGTGAATGGAAATAAAATAATCCGCTCGAGCTGCGTTGGCTTTGTTTACACGATCCGTTAAGCTTGGGTAGGAGTCATCCGTTCGCGTATAGATGATCTTTACATTTTGAAGGTTCTGTTCAATGTAATTACCAAATTTTTGAGCAATGACAAGGTTGATGGCTTTCTCCGATAGCAGGTTCTTCTGTGTTGGAAGGTGTCCAGGATCACTTCCACCATGACCAGGATCGATCACCACAGTAATGTAATTTTTTTGCGCGCTAACAGTCGTAAAGCTTGAAGTCAAGCTAAAACATACAGCAAGTATTAATACCCATTTCAAGGGAAAACGCTGAGAAAAAAGAGGATCAATTCGTTTCATAGCTTGGTGCTATACGAACACGTGAATGAAAGGTTACAGTTTGAACTAAACGCTTACTTCTTTTCAGCCGACTGCAAGAAGTCCAACAAAATGCTTGCCTTTGATTTGCCGATTATATTGTTTAAGTCTTCTTCACTTGCTTCGCGTATAGCGGAAACAGTCTTAAACTGTTTCATGAGGGATTCATAGGTCTTCGGACCAATTCCCGGAACATCAGCTAGAGACGATTGAAATGCACTTTTACTGCGTTTATTGCGGTGATGTGTAATTCCAAAACGGTGTGCTTCATTTCTCATATGCTGAATAACCTTCAAGCTTTCAGATCGTTTGTCCAAGTAAATCGGTAAGGAGTCACCGGGGAAAAAGATTTCTTCCAAGCGTTTTGCAATGCCTACAATGGCCATCTGACCTCTGATTCCCAGTCGCTCAAGTGCAGTTAATGCCGAAGAAAGTTGCCCCTTACCACCATCAATAATTACCAACTGCGGCAAGCTCTGCCCTTCGTCAATCATCCTGCGGTAGCGCCTGAAGACCACTTCTTCCATCGTTGCAAAGTCATCTGGACCTTCTACAGTCTGCACATTAAAATGTCGGTAATCGGCTTTGCTTGGTTTCGCATGCTTGAACACCACGCAGGCCGAAACGGCGTTGGTTCCTTGCAAATTGGAATTATCAAAGCACTCCATGTGAACCGGAAGATCTTTTAATCGAAAATCCGATTTTATGGTTTCTAAAATACGGTTGGTATGGCGCTCAGGATCGATGATTTTCTCCTGACGTTCTTTGTCTAATTTATAAAACTTCGTGTTCCGTTGCGAAAGCTCAATGAGCTGTTTTTTATCGCCTCGTTGAGGAATTGAAATCGTCAGACCTGGAAAGGAAAGATCGAGTGGAACATCTGACAGTAATTCTGTTGACTGGCTGTTAAAGCGCTCACGAAATTCACTGATAACATACCCCAAAATATCCGCTGCCGTTTCGTTCAATTTCTTCTTAACAGATGTGGTATATGCATGAATGATTGAACCGTCCTGAATACAGAGATAGTTTACGTAAGCCACATCATTGTCGTTCAACAAAGTGCACACATCTACTGCCCGAATACTTGGTGAAACAATTGTCGATTTCGCTTGGTACTTTTCTAAGGTGTCTACTTTTTCTTTTATCTCTTGAGCTGCTTCATATGCTTGCTCACTTGCGAAAGTCATCATCCGCTTTTTCAACCCTTGAATAACTTGACCTATATTCCCTTTCAATAAATGGTCGATTTCGTCAATGTATTGATTGTAAGCCGATTGTTCTTGTAACCCTGCGCAAGGTCCAAGGCAATTTCCAATGTGGAATTCCAGGCAGACTTTGTACTTTTTTGTGGTGATCTTATCTGGTGAAAGGTCCAACGAACACGTGCGCAACGGATAGACTTCCTTAATGAGTGACAAGAGCGTATGCATTACTTTGACGTTCGGATAAGGGCCGTAGTAATTGGAACCGTCACGTACCAATCTTCGGGTGGAAAATACGCGCGGAAACGCTTCCTTTTTGACACAGATCCAAGGATAAGTCTTGTCGTCTTTAAGTTGAATATTGTACTTCGGCTGATACTTCTTGATTAGGTTGTTTTCAAGTAACAACGCATCCATCTCCGTATCGACAACGATGTACTGAAGATCAACAATTTGACGAACTAGTACAGCCGTTTTTCCATTTTCTGGCTCCTTATTGAAATAAGAATTAACGCGTTTTTTAAGGTTTTTTGCTTTACCCACATAGATGATTGTGCCTTCTTTATTGAGGTACTGATACACACCCGGTTTATCGGGTAATGTTTGCAGTTTGACACGAAGCGAATCATTTGGTAACGCCATTATACAAAAATAAAAAAAGGGATCTCGTGTACGAAGACCCCTGAATTAAATACGCTGTGAAATGCGACTAGTCTTTATTTATGATGTCGTACAACTCAACCAAATTTGGAGAAATAATTATTTCAATACGTCGGTTTTTTGCTTTGTCATTGACATCAACCGGATGAAATTCTGAACGACCGGCCGCTATAAGTTGCTTAGGTGAAATCTTGGAATTCGTAAGAATAATATCGATGACTGATGTTGCACGTAAAACGGATAATTCCCAATTGGATTTCGGGTGATTTGGGCTTACTAATTTATCCGTATCCGTATGCCCTTCAACAATGACCTCCAACTCTTTTTCTTGTTCAAGAACTTTAGCTAACTCAATCAATGCTTTCTTTCCATTTGGTTCCACAAGCGTACTCCCGGAAGCAAAAAGCAACTTGGCTTCCATACTGACATATATTTTTCCATTTTTCTGTACAACAGAAAGTCCTTGGCTTTCAAATCCTTTTAAGGCATTAGCTACTTTAGCACGAAGCAACTTTGCCGCTTCATCTTTTCTGCGGATCAATTCCTCCAGTTCATTCACTCGTTGTTCGCGCTCAGCTAATAGTTGTGCCTTGTTCTTTAATTCCGATTCAAGCGTTATCAAGGCATCTTCTTTTCGCTGTAATTCGATGTTCTTGGCCTCTAGTTCGGCTTGTAAAGTTGCTGTTTGCTTGGCGCCAGAAGCACGAAGTTTGTCAAAGGCTTTCTCAAGGGATTGATTCTCTGTCTGAAGTTTGGTGTATTCAGCTTTCAACTGACGGAGGTCATTCCCCATGTTGGTTGTATCCTTGATCAAACTAGCGACTTGTTTTTGCGCAATGTCGTAACGCGTTTCTAAATCCTTAGCCTTCCCTTCAAACGTCAATGCATCAGACTTATATTTTTCTAAATCCTCGCTGCATTTTTTTTCACGCTCAAGTAATTCATTGTATTTCTTTGCAGGCACACATGCCAGTAAAAAGAAAACGCCCAAACCAAAAATCACTGTCTTCATTGCTTCACATTTTAAGTAAAGCAAAGATGATGAACATCCCGTTTTGTGAACATGAACTGGTCAGGACTTATAAACACCTCACGTTGGATAAGGCGAATTTTACTAGAACAGCGGACAACTCAAAGAACCTGATTCAGCAGGAGCGCAATTATTAAGAATAATGGATAATTCATGCGAGTTACTGCTTGCTTTGCGAAGCGCACTTGTTGTCAAATCGAAGGAATACAATACGCTAAACCGTGAATTTATTTTAAATCCTGCGAAAAAAAGCAGCGCGTCTTGATTTCGATAACCGATTCCTAATTGCACTTTATTTTGCCAATCGGCCATTACTTGCGCATCAATTGATAGTGGGCCTTTTGACGGAATTCGCACCATGACTGAAGGTAAAAGTGTAAACGTTTCGCTCATAGAAAAGCGGTAGCCACCATTGATCAACGTATGTATTCGAAAACGCGATTGATCACCTATGTTCGTCCATCTAATCGGAATCAAATTTTGAAGAACCAATCCGGCGTAATAATTCTTTCCGTTCCACCAAGCCCCAAAAGAAGCATCAGGAGCAATGAAAGAAGCTTCTTTGAACACTGTCGGATCGACATCAATTATTACTGTTTCAGAGGGGTCGTAACCAAATTGCATGGCTCCTGCGAATAAACCGAGTGATAATCGGGTGTCTTGCGTAAAGTTAAAATGTCCGGCATAGGCTAAATTGAATCGCGTCGTGTTGAACTGCCCAATTCGATCTGATTCCATCCGAAACCCCAATCCGTGACGTGCACTAAAGTATTGCTTTCGGCGTGTTTCCAATGGTGCGGTTAGGGTAACAAATCCACTCCGTGGTGCACCTTCAAAACCAACCCACTGCATGCGAAACAAGGCATGGACATCCATACACGTTTTAATCCCTGCATGCGCTGGATTGAATGAAAACTGATGAGCAGACCACTGGGTAAATTGCGCGTTTTGTTGGGCAAATACCGAGGAAAATTGGATGAAAAATCCAACTACGATTAACCAATATCGAATGAACTGATTACTCATTTAATAACGGTTACTGAACCTTGACGATTTTCATTGGCTTGATCCCTTAACTCAAGGATATAAAAATAAACTCCTTCATTCAGTTCACCCGTTTTTGTTCGACCATCCCATGCTTTAGCGTTGCTGTAACCTGTCGTTCGAAACACTTCTTGTCCCCAACGCGAATAAATAGTCATGAAACAATTCGGATAATTCTCGATGCCCTTAATTTCAAATCGGTCGTTTACACCGTCTCCATTCGGGGAAAAAGTAGTGGGTATCAACAACGTATCTGTTACAGTTACAGTCACCTGATCTTGCGATACACACCCATTCCATGTGGCTGTTAACGTATAAGTTGTTGTCTCTTCTGGTTTTACAAATGGTGTAAGGGAAGTCGTATCACTCACGCCAAACGATGGTGTCCAAAAATAGCTTGTTGCCACTGTCGAACCGTTCAACTGAACAGCTACCCCAGCAGCAGTTGTTTTATCTGGACCAGCACTAATTGGGAAATCTGCAACAGTAACTGCAGGACTGCTTGCAACAAGCGTTACCGGACAGGCACTAAAGCAGGTGGTTGATACACTAACAACATCACCAGTTTTCAGCGAAGAGGATTGAAAAAGAGTATCACTGGTAACAGCAACTAGCTCCCCATTCACAAACCATTGAAAATTGGTTGAATCTGGGCAATTCGAGATGGAGACATCTGCAATAAAGACATCCCCCGGACAAAGCGACGTTTCGTTTTGGGCAAATTGGATAGAAGGAGTTTGACGCTCGACTCCTGATCCACTCAACAACACATCGAAAGTACATTCAGCCGGTTGATTGATGTTTACACCTACTAAATCTCCACTTACCACAATATAATATGTTACATTGGGTGTGAGTCCTGTTGCTGTGAGGATAAATGGACCAGTAGCATCATTAACACAAGTTCCAATGGGAGTATAGGTAGGTGAATTACAAGGAACTAATACTGAAACGATTGCGGCATTCAGTGAATTATCCAATCCCGCTCCAGTTTGAAATTGAAAATTGGAAAAATCGACAGACACATTTCCACCGGTAGCATTGGTTGTGAAACTTAACCAAATCGTGTTTTCAGGGGTAAAGCAAAAAGAAAAATCATCCTCGCATCCCGGACAAACGGTTACAGTTGCATCAATAGTATTGACAGAGGTAATCACATTTGGGCATAACTCTAATGACTGATCGCAGCTGTTATATATCGGCTGGGAAAATCCTGTAAAAAGCACCGCAAGTTGAAAGACACTAAAAAGGACGTAAGAGCGCAAATTCATACAAACAAAAGTAGGAGAACTAAAATAATTTCCACCTGTTTTACAGGTTGAAGCATGAAATTAGCGATTTTTGGCACAATAATAGTTTTCACCGCACGAATCAATACGATCAACCATGAAAAACAAGTACGCGTTTTTACTTTGCCTAACCTTTTTAACAACCTTTAGTTTTGGACAACGCATGGACTATGATGTGGCATCCAAATGGTATTTGGGGCTGAATTTGGGTGGTACGTGGCACACATCCGATGTAACAAATAAAACGAACATTGGTTACGGATTTACCATAGGAAGAACCTATAATTTCAACTACGGTAAACGCCTAAGTTTTGATTTAAGAGGACGCTATTTAACTGGAAATTGGAAAGGTCAAGACAAGTTTTTAACCGCTAGAACATTGTCCCCAGTGAGCTCTGATATCGATACTGTTATAAATAACTTTCAAACGCAACAACATCGCTTAGGTCTAGAATTGGTTCTTAGGGCAAATGGGCTGCGCGACCGAACAGGAATTGATGCGTATATTTTTGGGGGTGTAGGCTTAACTTGGCAGAATACATTTGCTGATTTCAGAGATACTTCAAATGCCTTGTACACCTACGATATTAATCAAATCGGGCAATCTTCGTATTTGAATAGCATACAAGACGGACAGTTCGAAACAGCTTTAGTTGGAGGGGTAGATAAAAATGAAATCCACTTTATGCCTTCACTTGGATTTGGCATTGGTTATCAAGTAGGAAAACGAACGACTATTGGAATCGAACACAAAACCACGTTTACCATGCGGGATGACTTTGATGGGTTTTCCTCATTAACGCCAAACGCAGAAAAAGATCTCTACCATTACACTTCCCTTTATCTCCAATTTAGATTTAAACAACGTAAAGGCACTGGCACTGGAACATCCACAAATAACACTGTGGGGGGAAACAATAGTGTAAATAATGTGGGCAATTATAACCAGACGAATACTGCTTGTCCTTCACCCTCCATCGTTTTCATTTCTCCAGCACAAAACACAGTGGTTAGTGCTCAAACTGGCGAATACCAACTACAGGCGTCTATTTCAAATATAGATTCAAGGAACGGTATTACCTTTCGACAAAATGGACAGCTATTAAATTATTTCGCGTACAATACAGCTAGCGATAGATTGGACATCAATTTAATCCTAATTCCGGGAGTGAATACTTTTGAAATTGCCGCAACAAATAATTGTGGGTCAGCAAATCAAGTCATTACAATCAATTTCACTCCGTGTACACTTCCTAAAATTCAATTCAATGACGCGCCAAACGGCACAGCTAATGTCTCTCAAGCACTATTCAGTGTCAATGCAAATTTAACTGCTGCGGAAACCGGAGCTGTCACTGTCATGGTCAACGGAATGAACATTGTACCATCA
>JBILNH010000017.1:0-24335 GCA_044375095.1 Crocinitomicaceae bacterium | reverse complement strand
TTGTTCCTTCACCTAACACACTATTATCTAGTTCCAGTCTAAATGACTTTTGAGGGTGTGAACGACTTCCGCCCCAGCCACCATCCATCTGAATGCCAGTATGCTGAGAAAAAATCAACTGTTCTGTTGAGTCAAAATAATCGATATGCGCATTCCGCTGCCAGTCTTGCCACCAGTTATCAAAAATTCCCGTGGCCCCGTATAAATTACTTTGCGGCGTGGTCAAAGAAATGATGGGTGTCGTGTGATCAATATTGATTAAGTAACTTGCAACCTCCACGGGACTAGGTAATAAACCAGTATCAAAAACACGTGCTTTAAGCACTTCACTGTTGTTTATTGTTATTGGCGTTCCGGTATATAGTGGCGACAATGAAGTAGGTTCGCTCCCATTAAGTGTGTAACGAACTTGAGCAGATGGACCATTCGTGTGGTTTATGGCCACAGTAAAACTTCCGGTGTATATCCCAGAGGCCATTGAAAATTGAGGTGCACTCAAATGGCTATACAACATTGGAGAATTGTTGTTGGTAGCTTCAGGAGTTGGATTGACAAAACGAACGAAATTTGGACCAGCGTCAGGAACTAACCCTTTGCTTTCGTCGAGATTCACGCAATCGATATTCAAGCTGCTGAGTTGAATTTGATTTGGATCAAACAAGCGGACCGTTTCCCCATCTGTTGAAATCGTAAAGTTAGTATGCTGAAAAGCCTCCGGATTCAATGATTCCATAACACCACCGAGTGAATTGATAGAAACTTGTTTCATGTAGACATCAACATAGTCATACACCATGTTTGGGTCGGTACTCGCTACACTGAATGACAATGAATTAATCATACCTGCAGTTAAACCCGCTGCTGTTAATTCACTGCCCAAAATCAAAAACTGATGGCGCGCTGCCCAATACCAATTACCGTAAGGTGCAGGGTAATCGGTTGGACTATTTTGCTGCGTCCCCGTTCCGATTGTTGCATTATTCAGGCGCATATTCGGACGAAGATTTGATGCTGATCCATTGGCAGAACTGCATGCGGCGTCACTCCCGTCTTGAACAACAAATCGACTTGAATTAAAAGAAGTAGATGATAAATTGAATTGTGAATTAACGGTATAACCAAGACTGCTGTAGGAGCACGTATTAATAAGTACATTGGACGTTCCATCCCAATAAAAAGGTGTGGTAAAATTATGCGTATTCCAACCGGTTGTTGGATTGAAATTGGATGAGGTTACCACATGCGTAAATCCCGATAACGGTTTACGGTCTTTTCCACTGCAAAAAACAGGTTTGTAACTTGATGGAGCAATCGAAACGTCTGGAAAGATCCATTTTTGAGGCAGGTTCGGATTATCTGTTAAGCTGTAGCCAAGAAGGTGTACGGTATCCGTTCCGGAATTATACAACTCAATCCAATCCTTATATTCATTGTCTTCATCAGGTAAAGTTTGGTAGTTGCGATTACTTCCTTCATTGATGACGAGCTGCGCATTCAAATGGATAGGGAAGAGGATACAGATAAGATAAAAGAAACGTAGTGTTTTCATACTATTTTTTAGTTAACGCCTAAAAATTGACGTACAGTTTTCCTGAAAAGTTGATTTTTCTCCATGTCATCATGACCTTGACCAGGTAGTTTTACAAAACGATCCCCTTTTCCAAAATGATTGGATAATTCCCGGCCTGCTTCGAATGGCAATACGGCATCTAAATCCCCATGAACAATGAGCTTCTTTTGTCTGGCTCGTTCCATATGCAGGTATGTATCGAAAGGATATTTCACTAAAAACGTTGGGATTACCTTGTAGCGGTGAACCGTCATTTTTTTCAAGGAATAGTATGGTGCGATCAGCAAAAGTTTAGGCGCTTTTACCACAGAAGCAAGGTAACTGGCCGGACCTGTACCAAGTGAATAACCAATTATCGTAATCTCTTTTTCATCGTAGTTCTTCAAGCAATAAGCGTAGGCGGTTTTGACATCATTGAAAAATTGTTCTTCAGAAGTAATATGTCCCGAACTTTTCCCATAACCGCGGTAATCAAAACTGAAAAAGTCATACCCCAATGAAGTATAGAAACGTGCCGCTTGATCTTGATCGTTCAGATTGCCTTTGTTTCCATGGAGGAAGAAGATCAATCCTCTTGGATGTTCAACATTGGCATAAAAACCATTTAATTTCGCCCCAGAGGAATAAAAGAAAACTTCTTCATGGGGAACAGTCAACATTAACGGATCATTGGGTTCCATCTTTTCTGGAAGAAAAATAAAATCTTCTTGATAGAAAAACATATATCCGCATATAGTAACGTATACGATAAGAAGCACTCCGAGGAGGCGAAAGCCAATTTTTCTCATAGAAGTTATAGTCCGTTGGACTAAAATTAAAGATTATCAGCGAAAAAGCTAATCTTAATCCTTCTTCTTCAATAATTCGTTAATCTCTTTGAGGTATTCAACTTCCTTTTTGAGGTGTTTGAGCTCAATAAATTGCTGTTGATTTTCTGATTGGCATTTATTTAAGGCAGTGTACATTCCAACCGTAGATCCAAACTTTGCTTGCATTTCTTTCAATTCTGATGTAGTTGTTTCTTGGATATTTAGTCGGTTAGATAACGGTTCAAAGAAATCAAATCGAAGAATTTCAGAAATCGTTGTAAGTAAACCTGTGTCGATCGATTTTCGTTCAAAAATATCGTAGATGTTTTGACTGGTTCTGTTGATTCTGCGGGCAAATTCGCTTTTTTTCATGCCCGTTTCATGCAGCCTTTCCTTGATCAATTTACCAATATGAATTTCCATGTCACAATGTTCAACATTAACTAGGTGGTTGAACAGATCTTGATTTCAATAAAGTTTTATTAAAATGTAAAACAAATTAGATGAAAAAATACCTGTTTTGTCTTGAATAATGTCAATGAATTAACCTTAAAATGCTCGCGAAACATTGTACCTTTGTCAGTTGTTTAACAATCATGAATTTACGTCAGTCAATACAGCAATCTAAACGGCCATTTCTCATTGCCGGACCGTGCAGTGCCGAAAATGAAGAACAAGTACATCAGGTAGTGCACGATTTGGCCAAAGAAACCGATATTCATCTGGTTCGAGCTGGAATTTGGAAGCCTCGTACGCGACCTGATTCATTTGAAGGATTAGGAGATAGTGCGCTTCCTTGGTTGGTAGAGGCTGGAAAAATAAACGGACTTCCAGTAACTGTTGAGGTCGCCAACAAAACTCACGTGGAAGAGGCGCTAAATGCAGGTGTAGATGTCCTGTGGATTGGAGCACGTACAACTGTAAATCCATTTGCCGTTCAAGAGATTGCTGATTCACTTCAAGGAGTTGATATTCCGGTTATGATTAAAAATCCGGTTAATCCCGACCTTGAATTATGGATTGGTGCTTTCGAACGCTTAGAAAAAGCAGGAATAACTGATTTAGTTGCACTGCATCGTGGATTTTCGTTTTACAATCATCCCAAATACCGGAATGTCCCCCACTGGGAAATCCCAATAGCATTGAAAGAACGGTTAGGCAACCTTCCGTTAATTTGTGATCCAAGTCACATCAGCGGCCGCAGGGATTTGTTGGAGGAAGTTTCCCAAAAGGCAATGGACTTGAATTTCGATGGATTAATGATCGAAACGCATCCAAATCCAGACGCTGCTTTATCAGATGCACAACAGCAAATTACGCCGCAACAGCTTAAAAATTTACTTGAGCATTTGGTTGTGCGTGAATCAAACGCGAAACATGATGTAGTAGACCAACTAAACGAATACCGCGAGCAAATTGCCGTGCTTGACGGTCGACTTTTTGATCTTTTTGCGGCACGGATGAAAATTAGCGCGCAACTTGGTGAATTTAAACGCGATCACAACATCACTATTTTTCAGCGCGAACACTGGGAAAATATGATTCGTATGCGCTTGGAAGATGTCCAGGAACATGGCTTAACCCGACAATTTGTTCGACGCGTGATGGATGAAATTCACCAAGAATCCATACGCCAACAAACCCGTGTCATGAATCCCAAACGTGACCAGAAATGACTCAATTGATTCATCCTGGAAAACGTATTGGAACCATCACTGTTCCCCCTTCAAAAAGTGATGCACAACGCGCAATACTTGCTGCTTCTCTCGTTCCTGAAGGACATTCCGAAATACAGAATTGCGGAGAAAGCGCAGATGTGAAGTCGATTATCGAATCGGTGCGGTTACTTGGAGCACAAGTTTCTGGGGATTTCACTTCGCTCATCATCCATGGAATTTCAGCGTTACCAGCGAAATGTAAACTAAACGTTGGTGAAAGTGGATTGGCTTTTCGCATGTTGGCAGGAGTGTTAGCTTCAGCTGATGGGGATTTTACCTTAAAAGGAAGTGGATCGTTGGAAAATCGCACGCATGAATTTGTGGTCGAAGCACTAAAAACCTGTGGCGCAAAAGTAGCGTCAACGAATCATCGATTGCCACTTTTAATATCAGGAAAATTTAAAAGTGGTGTATTTACGATTGATGGAAGTCAAAGTTCTCAGCACATCACAGGGCTTCTCATGGGCTACGCGCGTGCAAAACTTCCGGTTGAATTGCACATTTCTGATATTAAAAGTTCGCCCTATCTCGAGATGACTCAAGATACATTAAAACGTTTTGGTGTAGAGATGATCTTCGAAAATGACACATTTATTCTGGATGGCACATCAACTTTTCATGCGACACATTACTCAGTTGAAGGTGATTGGAGTGGAGCTTCGTATCCACTTGTAGCTGCTGCGCTTGGTCATGAAATAGTGACTAAAGGATTATCCATGAACAGTAAGCAGGCAGATAAGCAGCTGGTTCATTTTCTGATTAACAGTGGTTGTCAGGTGACTGCAACAAGCGATGGGATGTACGTAAATGGAGCAAATAGAACGCCAATGATTGCCGATTTAACGGATTGTCCGGATCTTTTTCCTGCGGCTGTTGCTTATGCTGCATCGACACTTGGATTGTCAAGATTGAAAGGAGTACATCGATTACGAAACAAGGAAAGTGATCGCGCACGGGCACTTAAAATCGAATACGCGAAATTGGGCGTAGACATTTCAATTGATGGTGATGAACTTGTGGTGAACGGTGTTGAGAAAATTCTGGCAGGTCGAGTAGATGCCCACGGAGATCATAGAATAGCAATGGCATTGGCAGTAACTGCGCTTAATGCGGAAAAGTCGGTTGAACTAAATGGCGCTGAGCATGTAGGCAAAAGTTTCCCTGATTTTTGGGATCAATGGAATGCGCTTAACTTGATTGTAAATTAACGTGTTGACAAGTTGTGTGCCCGTGTTCGTTCGGAATACATTTCGCATACTATCTTTGAAAAAATCAATTACCCATGACACTAAAAGAAACCATTGGAGCCGTCGAACAATTCCACGATGCCTTCGGAATCAACAACCATTATTCGCCAACTGTTGAACTCACACCCGATGAGGTGATGTTGCGGTACAAATTGATGCGTGAGGAAAACGAAGAGTACCTGGAAGCAGCACAAAATGGAGATATTGTCGAAATTGCCGACGCATTGGGTGATCAACTTTACATCCTTTGTGGGACGATTTTACGCCATGGATTGCAAGATAAAATAGCAGAAGTCTTTCAAGAAATACAGCGGTCCAATATGAGTAAGTTGGACGAAAATGGTAAGCCAATTTACCGCGAGGATGGTAAAGTTCTTAAATCGGCACTTTATTTTCGGCCAGACATTAAAAGCATTTTAGCTTCCGAATGACACCAAAATTCACGGTACGTGTTTACGGATTGCTGTTGAATGCTCAGCGAGAAATTCTCATTTCAGACGAGTTTCGTTTTGGACGGTTTTTCACCAAATTTCCAGGCGGTGGAGTAGAACATGGTGAAGGATTAATCGAAGCGTTACAACGCGAATTCATGGAAGAAATAGGAATTAAAATCGAAGTGAACGCATTGTTTTATGTGAACGATTTTGTCCAGTTTTCCGCGTTTAAATCAGATGAACAATTGCTGTCGTTTTACTTTTGGGTAACCACGTCGGAAGGGGAGAAAATACCTTCTTCTACTTACATTATTCCATTTACAGAAGAAACCGAAAAACAACGTTGGATGCCACTTTCAACTATTTCACCCGACCTCTTTACATTTCCAATTGACCAGTTGGTTGCGAAAAAGTTGGATGAGGAAGATAAAGCTACAAGTGGAAAACGAAAAAGAAATACATGAATACCCCAACTTTTGGTTGTGATACCTAAAAGTTAATAGTCAATTTTATCGTTTTAACGATCGGACTCAATTAAATATGCCTATAGACCCTTTTCCTTGATCAAAATCTCCTCAATTTGGGATTGAAATGTAGGTAAAATATATTCAACAACTCCCCAAACAGCCCAAAGGTCTACACCGATATAATCGTGGATCAATTTATCTCTCATTCCAGCGATTTTCCTCCATTCAATTGCTGAATATTTGAGTCGAAAATCTTCGTTTAATTTTTTTGTCGCCTCACCGATGATTTCGAGGTTGCGAATTACAGCATCTTGAATTAGATTATTTTCAAGGAAACCATTCTCATCTATACCTTCAGTATATTAAGATGATTTGATTTATACACACACTTATATGTTCTATATAAATAATAGGATCCTTTTTCACACTATTCTGATTAGATCCGATTCGATATATGGTTTTAGAGAAGCATTCACCGAGCGTAAGGTGATCAAATCCACTTTAATGCCGAGCAATTCCGATAACTCTTGTTCAATTCCTATCAACTCAAGAAGATTAACGTTCAATTCAAAGTCAATTAAAATGTCAAGATCACTTTTTTCATTTTCTTCACCGCGAGCGTATGAACCAAAAACCCCAACCAACGTAGGTTTAACTCTTTGAGTAACAGTTTTGATAATATTTTCCTGTTGCGGTGTAATCACAACTTAAAGATAATTTTTTTTCGAAGGAAGTCAATAGTGTTTGTACGTCTATTTTTTTCTCTAATCATAATTGAGCTGTCAACCTTATTTCCCATCACCATAAAAACTATCCGTCAACCGCTGAACGACCATCTGAATAATTCGTTTGTTGACCTCCTTTTCAGTTGTTTGGTAAATCGTCAACTCTTCCACCGTCATTAGTCCAGTAATAGCCCCTATGATGATTCCCTTTTTATCCTGTTGCTTGGAGAAGTAATCATTGATTCGAATGAAAAAATCTTCTTTTTTACCCTTGAACAAACAAAGCGTTTTCCATTGTGGAAGTCCTAATGCCCAGGTCATAAGCCAATCGTGCTGGTATTTAATGATTGGACGTAATACTTCGTTTTGAAACTGCTCAATTGACGATGTAGCTTCAGTATTAAACGTGTTAATTACCGGACGTAAATGGCGTAATTCTTCTCGACTCATGCCTTTATGAACACCTTAAAAGGAACAATGTTTAGCGTTCTTCAACCACTTCCGCATGAGGAACAACTGATTCAAGGTACTGCTGAACACGCGCATCACTGATACTATTCGTTAAATAGACATGTTGACATTTCGGTAAACTTTCTGCCAAACGGGAAATCTGCATATTTAACCCTTTTTTCATCTGTTGATCAAAATCATCCACCACAAATACACTAATCTTCCCCACATTAAACCCGTTTTGAATGTACAACTCATGTAGGCGTTTTGGTGTGCCAATGATGATTTCTGTCCCATCAAATAAATCGTTCCGCTGTTGCAGTTTGTTGCCTTTTTCAGTGACCAAATCAACCGTTAAATCAAAGGCTTTGGCAATGGGAAGTAGAAATGCATGTGTTGCTCTTGCTTCTTCATCCGAAAGACAAATCATAATACCTCGCGGGGAGCCTTCCGTTGGCACTTCGATTTTCTGAACCAAGCTTAAGGCACCAAAAAAGCTTTTTCCTGAACCTTCAGAGGCTTCAATGACCAATTGTTTTCCTGCTCGGAATTTGTCCAATGCTTCTGATTGAAGTTCGTTCAATTGAGAGAATCCCAACTCCTCTAATTTTTCACGAAGCGGTTCACGTAGTTTATTCCACATTACTTTAATTTTTCATTGCTATGGTGACGCTCATGGTCACGTGCCGTTTTCTTATCCAAATTTTTTTGAAGCGCTTCATCAAGGTTGATTCCTGTTTGATTTGCCAGACAGATTAACACAAATAATACATCCGCCAATTCGTCACCTAAATCCTTGTTTTTGTCTGATTCTTTTTCACTTTGTTCGCCATACCTTCGTGCTATTATCCGAGCGACTTCTCCCACCTCTTCCACGAGCATGGCCATATTCGTCAATTCGTTAAAATACCGAACACCATGTGTGTTGATCCATTCGTCAACTATGGCTTGTGCCTGTTCTAATGTCATACTTATTCTTTTTGTTTCGAATCAATGAAGATGGTTACTGGACCGTCATTTACTAATGCAACTAGCATATCCGCGCCAAATTCTCCTGTTTCAACATGCACTTCATTGCGAAGTCCATTAATCACAAATTCGTAGAGCGGAATGGCTTTTTCCGGTCGTGCAGCTTTGATGAAACTCGGACGATTACCTTTTTTCGTTGATGCATGCAAGGTAAACTGACTGATTAACAGAATCGAACCACCAGCTTCATTAATCGAACGATTCATTTTACCTTCCTCATCTGAAAATATGCGAAGTCCAAGTATTTTTTGAATAAGCCAATCTGCATCTGTTGGCTCATCGTCGTGTTCTATTCCAAGTAAAATAACAAGTCCATGGTCGATTGATCCATGGCGAACCCCACTAATCGCTACTGAAGCTTCTTTTGAACGTTGAATGACTACCCTCATCTTATTCGAATGAATTACGTCGGTACACATCGCTCGCATCTTCGGTCATCAGCTGAACATATGTAGCATAGCGACTTTGAGCGATTTCCCCATCCTCCACTGCTTGTTTGACCGCACATTTTGGTTCTTGTAGGTGGAGGCAATTGTGAAATTTACACGATCCTAATAACGCACGCATTTCCGGAAAATAATGCGCGAAATGTTCTTTTTCCAAGTCAATAATTCCGAAGGCGCGAATTCCAGGAGTGTCAATAATGAATCCTCCACTTGCCAGTTCATGCATCTCCGCAAATGTGGTCGTGTGTTGACCTTGCAAGTGCGCCTGGGAGATTTCCCCTGTTTGCAAATCCAACGTTGAGTCCAAGGCATTGACTAGTGAACTTTTACCCACACCACTGTGACCGGAAATCATCACTTGTTTTCCTTTTATTTCATCTCGAAGAAAGGAAACCGTGTTCTCAGCTAAGGCAGATATGGCGTGACATGGGTAACCAATCTCTGTATACAATTCAGTTAATTCAGCTAATTTCTTCAGTTCTTTTTCGGTGTAAACGTCTACTTTATTGAAAAGCAGTGTAGTAGGAATACGAAACGATTCTGCCGCAACTAAAAAGCGATCAATAAATGCCAATTGAGTAACCGGATTTCGCAAGGTCGCCATTAAGTATGCCCGATCGACATTGGCCGCTAAGATTTGCATCTGTTTGCTCAGGTTGGTCGATTTGCGTACGATGTAATTCCTACGTTCTGTAATTCCATTAATCGTTCGATTTCCCTCTTCATCCACCTGATCGTTCACCTGTACATGGTCGCCTACAGCTACCGGATTTGTTGTGGACAGTCCGGACAACCTGAATTTCCCTCGAATGCGGCAATTGACAATCGCTCCATCGGTTAATTGAACGATGTACCATTTTCCGGTTGATTTTAAAACGATCCCTTCGGTTGACATGAATGCAAAGATAACGAAACAACCAACCAAATGAGTTGAATACACTTGACGTTATTCTATTGTTCTAGAGAGAATAATTTATTTCGGGATGTGATTGATGCTGGAATATTTAATTTCGTTACAAGTTATCGTAATTTTTCAATTCGGCCTTGATTTTTTTGTTACTTTTTTGATCAAGCAAAAAAGTAAAAGAAGACTATTTATAACTGTATCCTGCTCGTATAAAATGATCTGTTGCTTTGGTTCCTTAATTTTCCTTTATCTTCGTAAACCAATTTATGAATCATGTCCATTGAGGTAAAAAACCTGTTTAAGTATTACGGTGAACAAGCTGCAGTGCGCGATGTGAGTTTTTCCATTGCGAAAGGAGAAATCGTCGGTTTTCTTGGTCCAAATGGTGCCGGTAAATCGACAACCATGAAAATCATTACCGGTTTCATTCCTTCTTCATCAGGAGAAGTTACGGTCTGTGGAATGCCGGTGGATGTAGATAGCCTAAATACGCGTCAAATCATCGGGTATTTGCCTGAACACAATCCCTTGTATCTTGACATGTATGTCAAAGAATACCTCGAATTTGTTGCCGACATTTATAAGTTGAAAAACATAAAAGCTCGCGTAGCTGAAATGATCAAAGCAGTTGGATTAGACGTCGAGCAAAACAAAAAAATTGGAGCACTCTCCAAAGGTTACCGTCAACGCGTTGGTTTAGCTGCGGCAATTATTCACGATCCGCAAGTGCTAATTCTCGATGAACCAACATCAGGACTTGACCCTAACCAATTGGTCGAAATTCGCGAACTCATTAAGCAAATTGGGAAATCAAAAACGGTTATGTTATCGACGCACATCATGCAAGAGGTTGAGGCGATTTGTGACCGAGTCATTATCATCAACAAAGGGCAAATCGTAGCTGACGATACCGCTTCGCACTTGCAATTGGATGAAACCCATCAAACGGTATATGCTGAATTTGACAAGGAAATTGCAAAGTCGGTGTTGACAAAAATTCCACATGTGCGCAAAGTCGAAAAAGTTGCGGGAGGCTGGTTGCTTGAAACGACAGATAAGGTTGACTTGCGTAAGGAAATAGCAACGTATGCTCAGCAACAAAATTTACTTGTACTTACCCTCAAAACAGAGGAACGGACATTAGAAGAAGTATTTAAAGAATTAACGAAATAAGAAATGCCGTCGAATTTTATCGAAGAATTGCGCTGGAGAGGTATGGTACACGATATCATGCCTGGAACGGAGGAAGCACTGAATAAAAAAGTATCTGCCGGATATATAGGGTTTGATCCAACAGCCGACTCACTGCATGTCGGTCATTTGGTGCAAATCATGACGCTGGTTCATTTTCAGCGTGCCGGACATAAACCGTTTGCATTAGTAGGTGGTGCAACAGGAATGGTTGGCGATCCATCCGGAAAATCCAAAGAGCGTAATTTGTTGGATTCAGATACCTTGAACCACAATGTAGCTTGCGTGAAAGAGCAATTGGAGAAATTCCTCGACTTTAACTGCGGAGAAAATTCGGCAGAAATGGTCAACAACTTCGATTGGTTCAAGGAAATGTCGTTTTTGGATTTCATTCGCGATGTTGGGAAACACATTTCGATCAGTTACATGATGGCTAAAGATTCCGTTAAATCGCGTTTGGAAACAGGGTTATCGTTCACTGAATTCAGCTATCAACTTGTCCAAGGTTACGATTTCTATTACCTCAATCAGCATAAAAACTGCATCGTTCAGTTGGGTGGATCAGACCAATGGGGAAATATTGTCACAGGAACGGAATTGATCCGCCGGAAATCGGGTGGAGAGGCTTATGCTGTAACTACTCCACTCATAAAAAAAGCGGACGGCACGAAATTCGGTAAAACGGAAAGTGGAAGTGTTTGGCTTGATCCTGAGCGAACTTCACCTTATGAGTTTTATCAATTCTGGTTAAATGCAAGCGATACGGATGCAGCTAATTACGTGCGGATTTTTACCTTATTGTCGAAGGAAGAAATTGAGGCTATTGAAAAAGCGCACAACGAAGCACCACATTTACGTCAATTGCAAAAGGCGATTGCTGAAGACATAACGCGACGCGTGCATGGTGAAGATGCCTTGCAAACGGCCATTGCGGCATCGAATATTCTATTTGGCAAGTCGACTGCTGATGACCTGAAAAAACTGAGTGAAAAAGACTTCTTCTCTATTTTCGATGGTGTACCGCAATCCACATTGTCACGAGATGTATTCGGAGATGGAATTTCAATCGTTGAAGCGTTGAGTGCAAAAACGGGGTTTTTATCCTCAAACGGCGAAGCAAAACGCGAATTAAAAGCCAACGCGATCGCTGTAAATAAAGAAAAAGTAGGAGAGGACTTTGTGCTAACATCTGATCACCTGATCAATTCGAAATACGCGCTTATCGGAAAAGGTAAAAAGACGAATTATATTTTGGTAGTGGAGTAGATCAATACTTTACTTCCCACAAAAACAATCCATGCGCCGGAACCGAAACGGCTGCTTGTCCGCGGTCTTTTGCTTCAAGTACTTGTTTAAGTCCATCACTGGTTAATTTTCTGTGACCCACTTCGAGGAGTGTTCCAACTGTCGCTCTGACCATATTACGCAAAAAACGATTGGCACTAATTTCAAAGTAGGCTGTTGAGTCCGATGTTTGAGTCCAGTTTGCATGTGAAACCTCACAGATATTCGTTTTTACATCGGTATGCAATTTGGAAAGTGACGTAAAATCTTGCTTTCCGATGAGGTGCTTTGCCGCTTCATTCATAAGTTCGAAGTTCGGTTGATGCCTTATGAACAAACTTCGATCAGCTAAGAATGGATCCTTTTTCCAATTTATGAAATACCGGTATGTCCGCTGTGTTGCGCTGAAACGGGCATGAAGATCAACGCTGACTTCCGCGATGTTATAAATGGAAATATCACCCGGAAGAATACTGTTCAGTTTATAGGCCCAATCTTCTAATGGAACCGGTGAGGACGCTATATCGACATGGAAGAAATACTGTGCGGCATGCACTCCTGTATCCGTTCTTCCACATCCCGTAATCAAGACCTCTTGGTTCGATTGCAATTTCGAAAGCGCCCGTTCAATTTCCTCCTGAACTGAAACTTGCTTGGGTTGACGTTGCCAGCCATAGTAGTTTTTGCCGTTATATGCGAGTTCAATGAAATAGCGTTTCATTCAGTCGAAACTTTGAAGACTAGTTCGGTGAAGTTGGATACGTGAAATTCGACATGTTTATTTCGAATAAGTCCATACTCGACTTATTGCCAAGCGATTCATTACCCGACATCATTGCCTTTTTTAATTCTTCGTAGTACTGAAAATGCGTATCGTTGTTCACCGTATTGATTCCATTTCCCAAATTAACAGGCGTTCCCCACGAACCTCCTTTGTTCTCTACAACATACACATCCAATCCGCCCATTCCAAGTAAACCATCACTAGAGAAGAATAAAAAACGTCCGTCAGGAGAGATGAATGGAGTAGTTTCTCTACCGATGGTATTGATTTGAGCAGGAAGTGGTTTTGCTTCCCCCCATTTTTTATTGACTTTTTGTACGACGTAAATATCTGTAGATGATTTTTCAGCCTTGCGATCTGACACAAAATACATGGTATTTCCATCTGCTGTCATGGTAGCTGATCCTTCAAAGAAACTCGTGTTAATCGACTTGTTATCAATGAGTTTTGGATTCGACCATTTTCCACTTGTAGATTGGGTCATGATGCATATATCTGAGCTTCTTGTTTTAAGTTTTTCTTTCACAGCAGTAGTATTAACCGTTAGTAACATGGTTTTTCCATCTCGTGAAATGTAATTCAGTGCATCAAATCCACTCGTATTCATTCTACCAAGGTCATTCGACACACTATCCCAACTTTGATTGGTGGCATTGTACACTGATTTATAAATGTCTTCAAAGAACTCCTGATCATCTGGATTCATTGTTCCGCCTTTTGTATCGCTTCGACGAGAGGTGAAATAAATTGATTTTCCATCTGGACCAAGAACAGGGGCGTATTCATGATTCCCTGTATTTAACGATTGAACCGCAATTCGCGTGATCCGTTCCCCTTTTTCAAAGGCTTCTTTGGCGAATTTACACTGTTCGATTCGGAGATTAAGAGACAATTCTTTCGATCGAAATGCCGGTAATACTTCAATGGCTTTTTGATAAAAATAAATAGCTGAATCAAGATTTGTAGTTGAAATCCCCCCCATGCGATGGTAAGATTTCCCTAATAATTCATAGACCTCTTTATCCAATTCATTGTCATCGAGTGCGACAGCATCTCTGGCATATTTCATCGCAAGACCATAATTCTCCATATTGTAATGGCACTGACTGATCCAAAAAGATGGTTTCCAACTGTTGGGATCCTTGTTTCCAGCCTCTCTGAATTTTGCTAATGCACTTTTGAATAATCCTTTCCCATAGAATTCCTTTCCTTGGTCGAGTAGGTATAAAGCCGCTCCTTTATCAACGATTTTAGTTGTTGTGTCTGGGGGTAACGTAGAGGAACAATGTCCTGTAAATGACACTGACGAGATAAAAAGTAGAAGTAAAATAAGTTGTTTCATAGCTTGCATTGAGGATAAGCACAAAGAAAAGAAAAAATGGTTACTGTTTAGGTATTGTTCACTTATGAATTGAATCGTTTCATCATTTTCTTGAAGAATTCATTTTCATTACTGCTAGTGTTGCCATAACAATACCTAAAATAGGCGCAAAAGAAGCTGCTATCAATAAACAAACATGCCAACCGAATTCTCCCAATTGTGACCAAAAACCATTTGATTGGAATCCGTCAAGTGAAAACAAAATATCAAGGTTAACTGGAACAAGAATCAGTAGGGAATAACTTGCACCAATAATTAGTGCCAGTGCACGGTGATTTCGGATAAAGGATACACTTTCAGAAATGCTTAATTTTTGCCGTTCTAGTGTATAATCCATAAAACTGAACCCATAGTAGAAAAAGGAGGTTATGTACATCACATATATGACAGGAGAATGAATGACCTCACCCCAAATCATGGTGCCACCAATAAACAAAATAGCCAAAATAGAATACTGCCACATCATGTTTCGAAGCGCTAGTCGTACCGCTCGCTTGACATCATGCATGAATTGTTGGAGAGAAAAAAGCGGTTGTTTACCGCTAATTTTTTTTTCCGTTGCTGCGCTTAAATAGGTCAAGAGTGGGGATAAGACGATGACAATAAGGTATTTCGTGAAATCCATTAACGCCAATCCCAAACCAATTTCGATGAATCCATAAAGAACTATCCATGTAATCCCATTTGAAGTCTGGGCCGTTAGGTCAAGTTCATGTGTTGAAATCCAATGCCCCAATCGATACAGTAAAACCATGAAAAATGCCGGTAGTAACGCAAACCAGTACCATTTATGCCGGTGTATGAAACGAAATGCCTCGCGAAAAACGTCAACCCCAGTTTTGATATCCTCGAAAAAAGTCACCTTCAAATTTACGTTAAGCTTTTTGATTCAAATCTCAATTCGGTTCTTTCCTTCTCATTTCTGGTTTCTCTCTCATTATTTCCCATTCGACGAGCTTTTCGTACCTTTGCCCTTCATTTCAAATGTCGGTAACGACTGAACGAGTTAATTGTACAAAAATGTCACTTTCCAGTTTAACAGCCATCTCCCCAATTGACGGGCGATATTCTTCTAAAACAGCCGAATTAAAGCCATATTTCTCTGAATTTGGGTTGATTAAATACCGTGTTCATGTGGAGGTTGAATATTTCATTGCCCTGGTAGAAGCGCAGATTGTACCCTTAACGGATTTTCCAACCGATCGATTCAAGGATTTACGATTGCTCGTTTCAAATTTTAATGAAGCAGATGCACAATGGATAAAAGACACCGAAAAGACTACGAATCACGACGTAAAAGCGGTCGAGTATTTTCTGAAAGATCGGATGTCAGCGTTAGGATTGGAAAATTACCTTGAATTCATTCATTTTGGATTGACGTCTCAAGATATCAATAACACTGCCGTTCCGCTCTCATTAAAGGATGCATTACATGAGCAGTATTTGCCGTTAATGAATCAACTGGTCGAAAAATTAGTCGCGTTACAACACGCGTGGAAAGATATACCAATGCTTGCTCGAACGCATGGTCAACCTGCTTCACCAACGCGATTAGGTAAGGAGATTCAAGTGTTTACTGAACGATTGAAAAAACAAATTGATCAGCTGCAATCCATTCCTTTTTCAGCAAAATTTGGTGGGGCAACGGGAAATTTTAACGCACACAATGTCGCTTACCCCAACGTGGATTGGGTGACATTTGCCAACTCCTTTGTCAATAATCAACTTGGTTTAGATCGAAGCCAGACAACCACGCAGATTGAACATTACGACAACCTAGCGGCCTTGTTTGATGGATTGAAGCGCATTAACACTATAATTCTGGACCTTGACCGTGACATGTGGACGTACATTTCAATGGACTATTTCAAGCAAAAATTGAAAGAAGGCGAAGTAGGCTCTTCTGCAATGCCTCATAAAGTGAATCCCATAGATTTTGAAAATTCTGAAGGAAACATCGGTATCGCAAACGCACTATTCGAGCACCTTTCAGCCAAACTACCTGTTTCCCGACTTCAACGCGATTTGACTGATTCAACAGTGCTAAGGGCCGTGGGAATGCCATTGGCGCATACGTTTATTGCTGTTAAATCAACGTTGGCAGGGTTGGGTAAATTAGTGCTGAATGAGCATGCGCTAACAGAAGATTTGGAGTCAAATTGGGCGGTAGTGGCGGAAGCTATTCAAACGATTTTACGCCGTGAAGGATTCCCAAAACCATATGAAGCGCTTAAAGCCTTAACGCGTAAAAATGAACAAATCACCCAGTCTACTGTTCATGCTTTTGTGGATGAGTTGTCTGTTTCTGAAGAACTTAAGGCTGAATTGAAGCGAATTACTCCATCCAATTATACAGGTATACAACTTGTTAACTAATTCAAATTACATGAAAACGCTTACACTACTGCTGTTTATTTTAACTGTTTTCAACGGATATACCCAACAACAAATCGACTGGGGTAAAATGGAGCGAAGTTCCGGCAGAATGCTCTCGATATTGCCAAAAAACGAAAGTGACTTTTATTCTTTGCGTTGGGCTGGAGGAGCTGTATTAGGTAATTATAAATTGTCTAAGCATTCCAATTTGAGTACAGTCGCATCGGGTAAATTGCTTTTGAAAGCGGATAACGGGATGGCTAATTTTGAGGACTCTAAAGTGATCAATGGGAAATTACTCGTTTTTCTATCTGACCGATACGAAGGTGAAAACCACTTCTACATGCAAGAGTATGGCGAAGACATGAAACCCTTGGGAGAGACAAAAAAATTGGCAAAATACGAATTGGAAAAAGGGAAATCCCGTGGATTTTTTAATGTCATAGTTTCACAAGACAATACGCATTTTGGAGTGGTTTGGGAAATCCCTGGCAAGCGCGAAGAAAAGGATCGTTATGGCTTCAAAATTTTCAATGAGAATATGGAAGTCATCAATGACGGTGATTACAAATTGCCGTATGAAGGTCGTTTATCCAATATTGATCAGCATTACTTGACAAACTCAGGAGATTATTTTATTTCAGTTGTTGAATACCAAGAATCTGAACAAAAACGCGTGTTTAGAAACTACCTAAATTATAAATCGACACATATTCTTCATATTACAGATGAGGGATTGGAAGATTTCGAGGTGAACTTAAGTGGAAAGAGGGTCGAGGCGATGTCAATGAGTTCAGATAATCAACGGATTTTCACCCTAACTGGAATTTATGGTGAAACAGGAAAAGCGGGTGTTTCTGGGTTATTTTATTTGCGTGCCGATTTTGATCGTCAGGAGATTATCGATGAAGGTTTTGAAAAGTTTGGAAAAGATTTCATCACCCAAGATTGGTCTGATCGCCAAAAAGAGCGTGCCGAACGTCAAGAACAACGCGGGAAAGGCGAGCCCCAATTGTACAATTACGTGATGCGCCAAACCGAAGTGCTAGAAGATGGAAGTATCATCGGGTCCATTGAACAATATTATGTGGTTGTAACTAGCTATACTGATCCCCGCACAGGTGCAACACGAACAACCTATACTTATTATTACAACGATGTCATTGCATATAAAGTTGGGAAAGATGGCGGTTTTGATTGGTTGACGAAAATCGATAAATACCAAGTTTCAACAAATGACGGTGGACCATATAGTTCATATGCTCGATACATGAATGACGGTAAACTTTGCTTCATTTTTAACGACAGTGATCGAAATTACGATGAAAACGGGAAGTTTTTGAAAGGCAGTCGGACGTATGCTGCAAACTTTAGTAAGCGACGTAATGTGGTTGCCCTTGTAGAAATAGACCTGAGTAATGGAAATGTCGACCGAAAAACATTCTTTGATCGTTCCGAAATCAATGCGTTAGCGGTTCCGAAATTATTTAACGTCAATTATACGAAAGGTGAAGTACTGCTGTATGCCGTCTACGGTCGAAATGAACGCTTTGGCAAGTTGAAATTAACCGATTAGTTCTTTTTCGCCTTTCGTCCTCGGAGAGATTTAAAAATCCACAGACCAATCAACAGCACGATTGCAATGAATGACGTTCTGCCCAGTACATCACCGCGTTTTGTATAAAAGGTCAAATGCTTGTTTTTATTTATATTACTGCGTAAGGCGGCTGGTTCCCACCACTTGGTTTGTTGAATAACATCACCGCGTTGATTGATGAAACAACTAATTCCTGTATTGGCAGATCGTGCAACACTTCTTCTGTTTTCAATAGCTCGAATTCGACAAAAGCTCATGTGCTGTTTGTAGCCCGGCGTATCTTCCCACCAACCATCATTCGTTATGACGGCAATAAAGTCAGCGCCTTGTCGACATTGTTCTGCGTTGAATTCACCATAGATGGATTCATAACAGATTAACGGTGCAAAAGAATGCTTTTTTGTTTTCAATGATCGCGCACGATCCTCGATCCCTAATGTTCCTGAAGCTCCACCATTATTAATAGACAATTCCTCTAAAAACGGCAACCAATTAGAGAATGGAACCTTCTCTACACCAAGGACCAATTTAGATTTATGGTAAAACTCGCGCTGATTTTCTTCATTAACCAATAATCCGGCGTTATATGCTTCGTAATACCCTCCTCCCCTCAATTTTCGCGATGCACGGGAATGTTTCTTAGGAAAGAATCGGGCCGTTGAAGCACCAATAAATAAGGCAGATTTGTTCCAAGTCGATTTGCGTTTCACTATCAAATTGTAAAAAGGATGCTGGGTAATTTCTTGTTCAAAAAATCCCTGACTAATGGCTGTTTCAGGAGCCAAAATAACTGCTGTTTTTGAGGTTACTTTTTCATCTGCCAATCGAAGAAGCTTTTCCAATTGTCCCTCAACACCTGTGGTAAACTTTTCTCCGTAAGGATCAATGTTCGGTTGCAAAACGACCACCTCAATTGGATCTTGCTGTTCAGTGTACGTGTGGTAACGATAAAGTGAAAATACCACTGGAAACACGATAATTCCGGCTAAAGCAAGTGCAAGTTTATAATTTCCAGTCAGCGTTTGTTTTTTATAGATGAGTCGTTCAACTAGAAGGAATAACACAATATTCACTGCCAAAACCCAAAGTGTTCCTCCTGAAATCCCTGTCCATTCATACCACTGAACCAGCGAAGGGTGAATCGAAAATGCGTTGCCAAAACTTAGCCATGGCCATGAAAGTTCCCAATAATGATGAATGTACTCGAACCCTATCCAGCACACAAAAAAGGCAAAATAACCAATCGATCTTCCTTGTTTTTTCTTTAAAAAGTGGAACAAATAAAAAGCAAGTGTCATCAAAAATGAATTGAATGTAAATGCCATATATGCGCCACCAGGACTTGCAAAATAGATCCACCAAGTCGTTCCAATGTTGTAAATCAAGAATACAATGTAGGCGTGAATGAAAACGTATGAGGACTTCAATCTTCGCTCATACACATCTCGTTCAATAATCAATAAGGGAATCCAAGCGATAAAAAGAAGTGCTGTTACGCTCCCGGTGAACGGAAAGCCAATAACCATAAGCATTCCGCTTAGAAAACTGAGTAGATAGCGGTGTGATCGAGATAAACGCATGAATCAGTATTAAGTATCAATAAAAAAGATGCTGTCTAAATTAAACAGCATCTTCTTAAGTTGTTCAAATGCTTTGTTATTTGAATATTATTTTCATTTCAACTCTTCGGTTTTTCTGTCTTCCCTCAGGAGTCTCATTTCCAGCTATTGGCATGGTTTCACCGAAGAATAACACATTGAATCTGGCTTCTTCAATGCCTTCTTTGACAAGGAAAGCACGAACAGCTTCTGCACGTTTTTTCGATAGAATCATGTTTTTCTGATCGTCGCCTACATTGTCCGTATGGCCGGCAATTTGAAGTCCCCAATTAGCTTTTTTCTTCAACACCCCAGCTAATTCAGTTAACGAAGGGAAAGAAACATCTTTGATAACTTCTTTTCCTGTTTCGAATTCAAGGTTGTCAAATGCCGTTTTAAGGATTTCCTCAACCTCTTTTTCAATGATCGGACAACCCTTGTTGGAAACAGGACCGGCAGTTGCTGGACAGTCATCATCTTTATCAAGTACACCATCATTATCCGTATCCTGATAAGGACAGCCTTTGTTCTTAATTGGTCCGGCTAAATTCGGGCAATCGTCATCTTTATCGAGCAATCCATCTTTATCCGTATCCGGCCATGGACAGCCTTTGTTTTCTTTCGGGCCATATTCCTCAGGACAATTGTCTAAGAAATCAAAAATTCCATCTTTATCCGTGTCTGGACAACCTTGATTGACAAGCGGACCAGGATTATCTGGACACGCATCATCCTCATCTTTTATTCCGTCACCGTCTTTATCTGGACAACCATTAAATGCTTTTAATCCAGCAACATCTGGACAATCATCCTTGGTATCAATTATACTGTCGTTATCGCGATCTGGACATCCTTTAAATTGAGGTAATCCAGCAACATCAGGACAGTCATCATTTCGATCAATGATCTTATCGCCATCTTTATCCGGACATCCTTGGAATTCTTTTAATCCCGGATCTTGAGGACATTGGTCATCACTGTCTTTAATTCCATCTCCATCAGTGTCAGGACAACCTCGGAACGCCCAAACACCCGGCTCTAACATACAATCGTCCTTTTCATCAGATACTTTATCTCCATCGGCATCTTCAGGTTCTCCATAAAGTATCGGTACACGAAGTCCGGCATAGAATGCTGCACCATTGATCTTTTTACCTGTGGCGAATAAAAAGCCTAGGTCGTTCACTCCAATCGTTAATGGTCCGAGTCGCGTGCCAATTCCTGCTTTAAATCCACTGTATTTATTGTAGGACAACGGAACATGTAAACCGAACCACGCATGATCGAAGCTTGGTGTCAAGGTAAATTGATTTGGAACGCGCACTTGATTCGGGTTTTTGCGTGATTGGAGACTAATCATTCCGGTAGCATTCACATAAAACCATTTCCAAATGTGGTAGTCCACTTGTAAACTCAGTGCTGTAGGTAGGTTCATGAAGAACGTATTTCCGACTTCTTCATTTTCTTTCCATCCTGTGTTTGGATCGTTAACGAGTGAATCAATTACACCGTCAACTTCTGATAAACTTCCGGCAGAATTGAAAACTTGTAAGTCGAATAAGTTCGATGTATTCACCGAAAAATCGCGACTTAATCCACCCTTTGTAAATTTCATACCTCCAATATCGAGAATGGAAATCCCTGTACGCAGTGTGTATTTCTCCTGATCTCTTCGCCATAAATCAGTTTCTCCGTCCATATCGTATTTGTACTTTTTCCAATCAGGGCGCCATTCGTAAACAAAACCTAAGTCAAGACCAAATCCCATTTTAGAGGCAGCCTTAATTTGTTCTTCTCCCGACAAAAGTCCTGTGGAATACCCATACGAAAAATCACCCGCTAAGTACTGAGAGGTGTCTTCATTGTAAAGGTTGTAATCAAAATTTTTCGTGTGAAAATAAGCAGCGCTGTATCCGGAAACCAACTTCGCTTTACCACCAATTTTCATGAAATGTTCTCCACCATCTTTCAATACTTGGGAATAAATAAATCCATATTCCATCCAAGACAGGTGATTCATATTGAGCAATTCCTCGTTGAACTGTTGGTTCCAAAGTGCTGGGTAATCCAGGCTATTTTCTCCTAGAAATGCAAGTTTTGGATCGACATCATCCACATTTGTAATCGATCTAAATTTTACAGCTGCACCAATTGCGATAGTCGGCTTAATGTGAAACATAAAATTGAGCACATCAACTTGAATGTTGTTGTAAAAACCAATAGTTTTCTTAGTGTCAGGACCATAATTACGCGTAATGTAGCGGTCAAAAAACGTAGAATCCGGATCCATCCATGCGCTGTAATTCGAATCTAAAAAAGATTTTGTCCACCACTTTGGCATATCCTTCGTGTCGAAACTTAACGCATTCGTCCATGCGCCGAAATTAAAGCTGGCGAGATTGATGTCAACGACGAAGCGACTATCAACAAAGCTGGCAGGTTGGATATCAGTCCCCATAACCCCACTGTAGTTACTACCGTAGATTCCTAAGTAATTTTGAGCGTTAAGGGAGGTGAATGTCAGTGTGAATACTAAAAGTAGTATGCTGTAGATGTGTTTCATTTGATAAAATATTAGCGGTTTACATCATATTGAACGAGGTAATTATCGACAACTGTAGTCAGAACCAATTTGCCATCTTTTCTTGAGATCATCGCTTTTTGACTTCCTTCAATTGCCTTTTTAATTACGGAGCTTCCGTTGACGTTGTACAAATATACATTATTCTCTAGACCATCCACGATGATCACGAAGGTCCTGCCATCAAGTTGGATTGCGTCAATGGATTCAATGGATTGAGTAGGGCTTTGGAAATTCCCCAGTGTAAAGCCTGTTGGGTCGTAAACCTGAACTTGATTTCCTCTGGAACAGATCATGAACTGCTGCGTTTTTCCGGAAGATGATCTAAACAGTTTCCCTGAAAAAGGTGGTGTAACGGCCAATCGATTTCCCTTTTGATCGATAAAAGAAATTCCGCTAGGCTCATTGACAAATAACCCGAATTGTTCGTTAGAAGAGATCGCCAAACTTCCGGAAGGGACTTGAAATGATCGGAACTCATTTCTCCGCTCAACATCAATCATCTTAAAGGTTTGTTGGTTGTAAATCCCAGCAAACAACTTGTTTTGATTTATCCAGGCTTCCACGGGGCCGTTAACTTTATCCAGGCCGGTAGGCACAATTCCTTGAATTTGTCTTCGTGAATTGATAATGACAAGATTGCCGCGTTCATCCGGATAGAAAAAGTAAAGTCGGTTCCTAAATTCAATCGCCGTTGCCTCTGCCTGAGGCACTGCATTAAGTGCTATTGTTCCACCCAACACATAATTGCCTTGTTTGTCCAATACATGGATAGAATTGCGGCATGTAGCAACAAGGAATTGCAGTGATTCAAGGTAAACAAGTTTGCCAACCGATTTGCTGCCTAGGTTTTTCATCCATGCTGTCTTCCCGTTGACGTAATAAATCAATTCTCCTGTTGCCGTTAAAACAGCTGCATTACCTTTACCATCGAAACTGATAAAGTCCTTAATTTTTGCAACGACTTGTATTGTCAATGTTCCTTCTTCAGCAATGCTTTCTTGTGTTTGATCGACAGGTTTTACAAGGATATGGGTTTCAAGAATGTTTCCTCGGTAAATACTTTTGGTGTATTTTGCTTGCCAATTCACTACGCGCTCAGATACAGTAGCCGGTAATTCAGAATAGATTCTTTCAGATGTATACTGATCGGAAGAAATGGTAGTGCCTAGTTTATGTTGCGTTAAAATATCAATACACACAGCTTCATCTTCGCTCATAATAACGAAGTCATTGACCACATACACATAGCAGTTAGATGGTTTTCCAGCATTCCAATCACTCATTAAACGCAGACTTTCAAAGTAGTCATGGTCACTGGGTTCAGATTGCAGTTGTTTTTCATCGTATAAAAGTTGAATGGGATCTTGTCCAGATTTGTAATCACTCACCATTACCTTTTGGCCCTTGTATTCAAAAGAAACGATTCCATGATCGACCCATTTCGCCATTGGACTTATTTTGAAAAGAGGGTCGGTAGACAAGGCATATTTTTTTTCAAGGAAGTGATAATTCCGCAACGATCGCGGCAGAATTCCGGCGAATAATTGTTGGTCATTGACTTGAGAACCAACGATTGATCCCGCGACCTTCGAATGAAATTCGATCTTATTATTTGCTCTAAAATAGATGTCTTTGACAAGTGATTTTCCTTCTGAAAATTCGATCAAGCAGGCACTGGATTGTTTGTCAAACGCATTCCAACCGTTCACTAACGTTGTTTCAAGGTTGGGTTGTCGCA
>JBILNH010000127.1:0-7193 GCA_044375095.1 Crocinitomicaceae bacterium | reverse complement strand
CAATTGTAAGTGCTCAAAATGAAACAGATTTATTCCGTTATTCCAAGAATTACCTTGGTGGATCAGCGCGTTTTGAAGCCATGGCAGGTTCATTTGGTGCATTAGGTGCCGATATATCTTCTTTTCAAGTTAACCCTGCAGGATACGGTCGTTTCTCTCATTCTTCTGTTGGATTTGGAATCTATGGCGGGAGTCAATCAACTCGTGCAATTTTTAACACCAATCAAACCGAACGAACCCAAGGACAAGTAGCTCCAAGCACTCTTGGATTGGTCATAACAAACGACGTTTCTACTAAAGGTAACGGGTTTCTTTTTAATCAATTTTCTTTCGGATACCAACAAATAGATCAATTCTCGCGAACGCTTTCATATGGCGGTCAACAATTCAGCTCACTTCTGGATGGATTTGTAGATGCAGCGCAAGGTTTAAATGAAGAGGAATTAAACTGGTATTTACCATTCAGTAGTGATCTTGCACATAAGACGCATTTAATGTCATTCGACCCAATACAAGGCGCCTATGTGTCAGAACTGAATTCTGGCGATTTAATCCATAACCGCACGGTAAACTATTCAGGAGGAACTGGAGAGCTATATGGGGCATTTAGCACAAATTACATGAACAAGTTGTATATCGGGTTAAAAGGTGGATTGCGAATTAATCGATACAATGAAGAATTCATGCACACAGAACAACTTGTAGACACCTCAAATACCGATTTAAGATCATTTGATTATACTTATTTCCTAAACACAAAAGGTACAGGAGGTAATTTTTCCATTGGTGCGGTGTATTTAGTATCAGAACGATTAAGAACAGGATTAGCGGTTCATTCGCCAACTTTTTATGAGTTCAAGGACAATTGGGGAAGTAATATGAAAGGACATTTTGTAGATTCAACCTCACAGCTCAATGAAAATGAACAGCCAACAGGTGAGTACAAATATAAACTTCGCACGCCGACTAAAATTACAGCCTCTCTGGCGTATATATTTGGAACGAAAGGTTGTGTTAACGTTGATGTCGATTACATAGATTACCGTCATGCTCATTTTAGGTCAACATCTGATATAAACTTCGCGAGTTATTCCTACGAATCAGAGAACCTTTTCGCGAAAGAAGCATTTAGAAATACGGTTAATATTCGTATTGGTGGAGAGTATCTTGTAAACAATCATTTTGTTGTTCGCGCGGGACTTGCTCGATACGGGAAAGCCTTTACAAATGAGCAAGAAGCTGAGTTAACCGCTGACTGGATAACTTCTTGTGGATTTGGCATCAGAATTCGAAACGCATCAATAGACATGAGTTACCGCAGGCTTATTCAAACAAGAAATTATTATGCTTTTTCAGGTAGTACAACAGAAACAAATGATCAAAACCACCGAATAACGTTAAGCTTGAATTTTCTCTTTTAGCATGCTTACAACGGATTGATCAAAAGGAATCTTGTAAATTTTACTATTCACCCAAGAAATAATATCAAAATACTCCATGACGACTTGCTCGTTAGGATCCTTCATAATTTCCAGTAACTCATCTCTCAAGCGTTCATAAATTAAAATTCGATCTGTATTTGTATAGGTCTTCAGTAATTTTCGAAAATGAAAGAGCACAGAATTCTCGACTTTGTGCGCGCGCTCATGTTTACCTAGGTATCGATTCGTCGATTTAATTAAATAGTCAATGAAATCATCTGAATTAATCTCCGTATGGATTACGAGATTAAACAACCTGGCAAAGGCATAAATATCCCTTCTTAATTTCGTTTCATTATCATTTAACACGATGTTCAAATACGACAACGCCTTTTTATACTCGCCTAGCCCGAAATAGCTATATGCTTTATTATAAGTAAATAAAATCTCTTGCTCTTTATTGATCTTCTCGGCAAAATAACGCTGTTTACTCTCTATTTCAGTAATAAGTTGAACACTTTGCTGAAACTTGCCCATTGTGTGAAGTAAGCGAAGCTCTAAATTGTAGGATGAAGTAAATATCCGCACTTCCATGTCGGTTGAATTAAACCCTTTTAATTCTTTAAGCTTCCGCATGTCAAGAATGAGCTGCTCGGCCTGGTTGAATTCATTGCGTTCAATATGGCAGCGAAGTAAGTAGGATAAAGTGAGCACATAGCGTTGACCAGAATCCGTTTTGATCCCTTCATTTGAATCAAGTATTTGGCGTGTTTTCTCAAAAAACGAATAACTCGCATCAAATTCTCGATTTGTTGCTGCACACAATCCTTTGATGTAATAACACATTGAGGAAGCCCTTACCGAAAGTGCAGTGTTTTTCTCTTTGATTAAGGGCAAATTTGCAATCGCATCAACTTGCTCGCGTTCCTCGTTGGTACGGGTGAAACCACCACTTCGAAAAATCAAGTTTATTCTGGAGTAAATAACCTGATATTCCGCCAGATTTCTCAATTTCGAAATGACTTCTTCCTCTTCCCTCATGAGGTCATTGAGGTCTTTTGAAAATATCCCCGACTCATATGCCTCCTCTAGCAATTTTTTCTCCCAAGACAAAAGTTCATACCAGTAATAAAATTTTTCTGTTTCTTTTGCCAATTGCTTTGCCCTCACCACGAACTTGTCACATTCCTTATACAGGGCTTTCATGTAGAGTATTTCCACATTCTTTATTTCCTGTTTTAAAATGCTGCTTATTGATTGCTCACTGTAAAAGGACCTTAAGCTTTTAAGAATTAATCGGTATAGATGATTTTTTTCAGAGGGTAAGTGTTTGATAAACTTCTCTTTTTTGAACATTTCTTTGACAAGTTCCTCATCATACACTTCAAGATCCTCGATGAAATCAAAAAGTTTCAAGTAATTTTTATCGCCCGACTGAAGGGATGACGATAATTTAAAAAATCGCTTTTCAGATTTAGAAAGTGATTTAATCAACTTAAACAATTCAACAGAAGGCTTCATCTTTTTTCAATCTTATCAAAAGTACATTTTTTGAGTTCATTAAATGAAAATCCCCGAAAAGAATCGGGGATTTTCGCAAACAACAACAAACTAAAAAAACCTCCTAACTATGTCTGAGTTACCGGAGGAAAACCTTTGTTCCTTTGGGAATCATAATGTCTTCACTAAATGTTGTATTCAACTTTTTAAGTCGACTTAAGTATATCGCATTCTCCTGACTAATCTGGCGCAATGACATTTCTTTTGAAACGGTTATTTCACGTAGTTTTGATCTTTTTCGTTTTGGCTGAACAAACACAACATCACCTTCATCAAGCACCTCTTTTCTCGGTGAAAAATCATTGTACCTATAGAGTTGCCATAAACCAAGGTTGAATTCCTTCGCAATTCTCACATACGTATCTCCCTTTTTGGCAACAATATAATTCACCTTATTCTGATGATGGAACACTTGGTGTTTCCCTGCATTAATTGATTTTTTTTCAGAAAGTGCGTGATTGATAGAAACGGGGATACTAGATCCGTCGAGAATGGCTAAGTTTTGTTTTTCTATAAGCTGAATTAATAACTCTGCGTATTTTGGATTGGTCGCATATCCAGCCGATTTCAATCCTTTGGACCACGATACATAATCCGTGATTTCAAGCTGAAACAAGGATGCATAGCGTTTATGATCCCTAAGAAACTTGCTATGGTCTTCATAAGACTCTTCTACTTTTGAGTAAACTCTGAAGCATTCATTTGGTTTGTCATCATCTAACGACATTGATTTTCCGTTCCAGTTATGACATTTAATTCCAAAATGATTTTTTCCTTCACGTGCAAGCGTTGAATTGCCTGAAGAAGATTCAAGTATGGCTTGGGCCATGGTAATACTTGCTGGGATTTTGTATGCCTGCATTTGCCGAATAGCCTCTGCTTTCCATTCATCGATGTATTCTTTTTGGCTAATTAGTTTTCCATTCGAACAGAATGCTATTGAGCTTAAAAACAGCAAATTGATTACAAAAAAAACTCTTCTCATAAGGTCTAAATTCTTGGAACTATACGAAGTATAAACAGTTGAGTTACACTTTTTTGTTAATAAGTCATTTTTTCATGTTGATAACCATGAAAAGCGAAATAAATAAGACATTTAGTCAGCTTTAGAAACTCATTCAGCCATATTTTCAGTGCTTTCTTAAATTACTCATCATGGCAATCGTTTTGATACTCATTTAATGTTCAAAAAATACAAATATGGACCTACAACAATTCACAATTAAATCTCAAGAAGTGCTCAATACAGCACATGAACAAGCGGAAGATCAAAAAAACCAGTTTATTGAAACAGGACATCTAATGAAAGGCTTGCTAAAAGAAGGAAAAGATGTAATCAACTTTCTCTTTGCTAAAATGGAAGTCAACAGCCCTGTGATTGATTCAGCCCTCACTAAAATAATCGAGTCTTACCCAAAGGTAGAAGGAGGACAAATTTACCTTTCAAATCAGGCAGACAAGGTAATACGCTATGCACTAAATGAACGAAAAACGTTTAATGACGAATTTGTATCCATTGAATTATTGTTCTATTCACTTCTTGATTCTACAGATGCAATTGGTCAGCTGTTAAAAGATGCTGGAGTATCCAAAACCAAATTAAAAAAAGCCATTATGGATTTAAGAAAAGGAGAAAACGTAACGTCTCAGTCGGGCGACAATAGTTATCAGGCACTCGAAAAATTCGCAAAGAACCTGAATCAATTGGCTTCATCCGGAAAACTCGATCCAGTTATTGGGAGAGACGATGAAATTCGACGGGTACTTCAAATATTGAGTCGACGAACTAAAAATAACCCGATATTAATCGGAGAGCCTGGTGTAGGTAAAACAGCCATAGCTGAAGGTCTTGCGCATCGAATAATGGATGGAGACGTCCCTGAGAATTTAAAATCGAAGGTCGTTTTTTCTCTTGATATGGGTTCGCTAGTAGCGGGAGCGAAATACAAAGGTGAATTCGAAGAGCGATTAAAATCAGTGATTAAAGAAGTAATCAATTCTGATGGAGAAATAATTCTTTTTATTGATGAAATACATACGCTTGTTGGTGCTGGAGGTGGCGAAGGTGCAATGGATGCAGCAAACATTTTGAAACCTGCATTAGCCCGAGGAGAATTAAGAGCCGTTGGAGCAACTACCTTGAACGAGTATCAAAAATACTTCGAGAAAGACAAAGCGCTTGTAAGGCGATTTCAAACAGTATTGGTTGATGAACCAAGCACAGAAGATGCCATTTCAATCTTAAGGGGAATAAAGGAAAAATACGAAAATCACCACAAGGTCCTCATCAAGGATGCTGCCATAATCGCTGCTGTTGAACTGTCGCAACGGTACATTACAGAACGTCATTTACCTGATAAAGCAATTGATTTAATTGATGAAGCTGCTGCAAAGGTTCGAATGGAAATCAACTCAAAACCCGAGGAACTCGATGAAATAGAACGAAGAATACTCCAGCTCGAAATCGAACGAGAAGCAATCAAAAGAGAGCATGATGATGCAAAATTAACTTCAATTGAAAGGGAACTTTCTAATCTAACTGAGCAACGAGACGCATTTAAAGCAAAGTGGCAATCTGAACGTGATGTTATTGATGGTATACAGCGAACTAAAGAACAAATTGAACAACTGAAATTTGAAGCTGAACAGGCAGAACGCACGGGAGACTATGGTAAAGTTGCTGAAATTCGTTACGGCAGAATTCAAGAAACCGAATCGAAACTGGGTCAATTAAAAAACAAGTTAGTCGAGGTACAGTCGCAATCTAAAATGATCAAAGAGGAAGTTGACGCTGAGGAAATTGCCGAAGTCGTTTCAAAATGGACGGGAATTCCGGTAACAAAAATGATTGAAAGCGAACTAACAAAACTGCTCAAGCTCGAAGAAGAAATCGGCAAAAGAGTGGTCGGACAGCATGAGGCAATACAGGCACTATCTGATGCCATTCGCAGATCTCGAGCCGGATTACAAGATCCGAAGCGACCGATTGGTTCATTTATCTTTCTGGGGACAACGGGTGTGGGCAAAACTGAATTAGCTAAAGCGTTGGCAGATTACCTATTCAACGATGAAAATGCCATGACCAGAATTGACATGAGTGAATACCAAGAGAAACATTCGGTTTCTAGATTGGTTGGAGCACCTCCAGGATACGTTGGGTATGATGAAGGTGGACAATTAACGGAAGCCGTGAGGAGAAAGCCATACTCAATCGTGTTGTTGGATGAGATTGAAAAAGCGCATCCTGACGTGTTTAACATTCTACTTCAAGTGTTGGATGACGGGCGATTAACGGACAATAAAGGTCGGACGGTTAACTTTAAAAATACAATTATAATTATGACTTCAAATCTCGGCTCCTCAGTCATTCATGAGAAATTCGACGGTGCAAAAGAGGTGGATTACGAGGTTATTGCTGGACTTGCGAAAGTTGAATTAATGGAGTTGCTTAAGGCTACAATACGGCCTGAATTCTTAAATCGAATTGATGAAACGATACTTTTTCGCCCATTGACTAAAAAGAATGTAGAAGAAATTGTGACCATTCAGCTGAACAATTTAAAGTCTACACTTCTGGAAAAGGGGATTGATTTCAATTATACAAAAGAAGCGAAATCGTATTTAGTTGATACTGGATACGATCCGTTTTTCGGAGCGAGACCTATAAAACGTGTAATTCAAAAAGATGTATTGAATGAACTGTCTAAAGCGCTCATTTCGAGCACAATTGACAAATCACAACCTGTCGTTATGGATGTTTTTGAAGGACTAATGGTCTTTCGTAAACCAATTATTGATGACTCAATTGTTTAGGATATACGATTAGAAAATAAAAAAGAGGAACGTGGGAGCGTCCCTCTTCAATTTTACCTAACCTGATTAATCATGAAACCACTCTACGATAATCATTGAGAACACATGAAAAATCAAACCAAAATTGAATTTCTACACAATATACTGAAATTCAATGAGATAATATAAATTTAACATTGAAACAATTTCCCATTTATAGATTTTTTTCCCATTTGTAGACTTAAAAGAATTTTTAATGTAGGGTAAAATACATCAAATCTTAAAAATACAACATTTGTTACATTGCGCTAATCGAAATCACCTAACTTTGCAGCCGATTTAATTAAAACTTAGCAACATGAGCGTAGCCCTTGGGAATCATATTTTGGTTGAATTTATGAACTGTGATCCACACATTAT
>JBILNH010000157.1:0-5684 GCA_044375095.1 Crocinitomicaceae bacterium | reverse complement strand
TAGTCATTTGTCGATCTAATTCTTTTTGGCACTCTGCGTAACGGTTGACATCTGAATTGAAACCTGTTGATTCTGCGTATTCATTTGCTGTTAAACGGTCATTAATGGCTTTCATCTCCACTTCTACTACTTCTATTGCTGATTCAAGCTCTTTTAATTGACTTTTACGTCGCTTAAGCTCTTTTTGATCGATGGATGAAACGGGTGATTTTGTTACAGGTACTTCCTGAATTTGTTTTTTCTCCTTTTTAACGCTGAGTTGTTCGTTCGTGGGTGCTGTTTTCCGTTGAAGGAACTCATGAACACCGTAATGATGTATCCGCAGGCCATGATGCTCAATTTCCCAAATTCGATTAGTTAATCCGTCAAGAAACTCACGGTCATGCGAAACAACAATGAACGTACCTTCGTATTGTTGAAGTGCCTTTTTTAAGACATCTTTACTTTGTAAATCGAGGTGATTGGTAGGTTCATCAAGAATTAAGAAATTGGATGGACTTAAAAGCAATTTACACAGCGCTAGTCGCGTCCGCTCTCCACCAGACAATACTGCCACTCGTTTATCGACATCTTCTCCACTAAATAAAAAGGCGCCAAGAATGGATCTCAAGTCTTTCCGAACTTCACCAACGGCTACATCGTCAACGGTTTCAAAAATTGTTTTGGTTTTGTCCATTTGTTCGGCTGCATCTTGAGCGAAATAAGTAATGTTCACATTGTGCCCATATGCCACACTTCCATCACCATCAATTTCACTCATGATTCGCTTCAATAGCGTTGATTTACCAACACCATTCGGACCTAACAGCGCTATTTTCTCTTCGCGACCAACAGTTATGGAAATATTCTTGAAGAGTAATTTTTCACCGTAGGATTTACCCATTTCATTTAGTTCTAGCACCCACTTACCCGGTTGGACACTTAATGGGAAAAAGATATTCATCCGAGCTATGGAATCATCCTCAACTTCAATGCGTTCCGTTTTATCCAATTTTCGAATAAGCGATTGAGCAAACGCAGCCTTACTTTGTTTGGCCCGAAACTTATTAATCAAGGCCTCAGTTTCTTTGATTTCTTTGTCCTGGTTCTTTTTTGCTTGATGCAATCGTTGCAATTCTTCCTGACGAACAACCTTGTATTTTGAATACGCATAAGGAAAATCCAATACTTTTCCACCGTGAATATCGAGCGTGCGTTTCGTCACATTATCGAGAAATAACCTGTCGTGAGATATTACAATCACAGCACCTTCATAGCGTTGCAAATACGTTTCTAACCAACTTATTGATATGATGTCGAGGTGGTTAGTTGGCTCATCCAACAATAGCGCATCAGGCCGATTGACAAGAATGCGTGCAAGTTCTGCTCTCATCTTCCATCCTCCAGAAAAAGTTGACAATGGGCGATCCAATTCTTCATCGTGAAAACCTAGTCCTTTGAGAACCGTTACAATCTTTTCTTCCCACGTATTTCCATCAATAACATCAAACCTATGGTTGACTTCGGACAGTTCATCCAATAAGCTGAGGTACGAATCGGACTCATAATCGACTCGCGTTACCAACTCATGATTGATTTCATCCAACCGATTCCTCAAAAGCGTAATTTGTTCATTGGAGGAATTTAGAAAATCAAATACAGTTTTTGAATCATCTATGGCTATGTCTTGAGTAAGAAAACCAACTGTAACATCTTTTGCTTTATGGATTGTTCCTTCAGAAGCTTGAGTTGTTCCAGCGAGTAAGCGCAGCATCGTGGACTTTCCGGCACCGTTCTTACCAACTAGACCGATTTTATCGCCTTTGGTTATTTGTACGCTTACATTTTGGAAAAGGTACCCTTGTGGCAGGAATACACCTAATTTTTCGAGATTGATCATGAGGCTGCAAAGATAATGCACCTAAAGAAAAGAATGCAAACAAAAAGCCCCCGTCTTGCGACGAGGGCTATAATTTGTGTTAGAAGTTCCACACATCGTGTTCGAGCGTTCTAATCTTTTCTTTGATTTTTTCAGCTTCCATTAGCGCATCTGCACCCATTCTGTATGATTCAACCGACCTGTCGTATACATTACTTTCCTTGTACATCACCGCATTGAATCGACGCTTGAAGAATAAGTCATCAAAACTCATCCACTGCGCATCGTTCTGCTCGTTGTACGTATAGTAACGACTTAAGTACGGCCGTAAGTGTGGGAAGTATAGCCAGAAGAGATCTTTATGTTTAGAACCTTGTTTTAATCCATCATAAATTACTGGACAAACACCAAGTATTCGTACATCAAGTACTGAACGCTCTTTGTCAAAAAACCAATCTTCTTTCAATTTATACTGAATAATGTGTTGAGAAAGGAACCAATCAAAAATTTCTACTGTATCAATAGCAAATACAGGAACTGAATCTTGAATGGTTTCATCCCATTTTAGATAAGCAATTACATCTTCGTTATTTTCATCTTTTACTGATTCGAAAGTAAGACTGTTTACACTTAATTTGTCATTTAACGCTTTTCTAAATAATGTATCCGTTTCATAATTTAAGCCTGCTTGAGGACGAATTGGATATTTAAACAAGTCTCCATCCTTTCTGACCTCCATAATGTCTAAGGGATGAGCTACATCATAAGCTGTAATGTCACCATTCAATAAATGACGACGAATGACAGACCATAAACTGTAACGTTCAGAATTCAAAATCCAAGAATCCTCTTTAGTCTCATTATTCGTAATAATAGTATCTAAAGGAAAATATAAAGGATGATTTATTTTCTCTCGTAAATCAATAAAAGACCAAACGCGACGACTCCAAACTACATCTGACTCACGCACATGCTCATAGCGAACCATACTTCGAGACGGAACAATAGTTTTTACATAAACCCCATCAATCACGTCACTCTCCTCATTGTTCGTTGATTCCGGAACATTAATCGGACCACCATACGGCTCTTCATATTGAGCCATTACGATTGTGTTCATAAATGAAATAAACACGATCAATAAACTATTAAAAATGACTTTCATGATTTTGAGTTTACTTTATAATAACTTAACTTACTTTGGTTACAACGTTGCTGTTCCCGCGATACGACGTGAAGCCATACCTGTTCCTGAACATATACCTGAGAAGTTAACCACAGTTCCCTTTTTAGCTTGATTTAAGAATGTAGCGGCTTCACCGGTAATTACAGAACCTGATCCATTGAAACTTTTACCCATAAGTGAGAAGGACCAGTTTTGAACTGAAAATGTACCATTCAACGGAACTCCATCATCAAACTTCGCAATAAATTTCTTTTGTGCTCTTACAAGTTCCATTACTGGTGCAGGTAAATTCTTGATACGATAAGTCTCCGTTAAAAGAGTTGCACGTTTTTTCGTAACAGGATTAACACCTATTACCGACAACGTAGATTGGGTTGACTGCCCTGCCGTCTTAACAACGAACTGTTTACGTCCTTTGGCGCTTTTTCCTGAAACACTCTTCGTAAGACCCTGGCCTACATTAAGTTCTGATTCAGGATAACCAGCAGCTGAACATTCAACAACGTTAGGATATGCTCTATACAAAACATTGTAAGCAGGTATTGAAATAGTTCCTTGTGCCTGTACAATCTTGACTGTATGCTTCCAAGGTTTCTCCGCCCAGTCACCTGATTTCTTACGAATTTTTACCGTACCTGAGATATTCATTTCACCACCTCCGGAGGCTCTCATTTTCATAGTGCCTTGACCATTTGCAACAGTTACAGAACCACCTCCACCAGTAATTACTGGTTGGTTGTCTGAATCAAAAGCAGCCATCATGATTTTTAGCTCGATGTCTTCACCACTTGTTGCAAATGCAGGACCAGTAGCTAAACCTTCGATACTGTTAAAGCTGAATTCACCAGTTGATACTTTACCTTTAATGTGTGCTAAAGCTGTTGCACGAGCAGAAAGAATTTCCGCTTGCATTGAAGTCAATGACGCGATAGCAGCAACTAATGGAGAGTGATCGAATGTTTTACCCATCCAAGGCCATTCTTCTGCTTCTTTACCATCTTCTTTGTGCATCAACATTTCCGGCTTCGTAAGCTCCATGTAAACGGCTTTCAACGCTTCACTGTCGTCATTTTTATTGCACTTGCTTTTTTCAATCATTTTGTCTACTTGAGCAGCAAGGTCGATGTTATCCTTAAACTTATTGATGTTTGTAGGATTGAAAGACCAGGCTTTACCACCCACATTATAGGTCCCAAGCAAAGAACACAACTTCAATCGATATGCATTGTAGTCATTCCACAATTTCATACCACTTTTACTTGGATCTGGCTTCATTGGCTCATCTCGGCCATAGGTACATCGTATTGATCTTTAGCCTGAACAGCTGCAAGATTTAAACGTGTTGGAACCAACGGATTTTTGGTATCGTATTGTCTCCAAAGAATTTTCTCAGAATCTTCAGGTTTTTGAGTTAATGTGACGTCCTCACCTGATTTATCTAAAAGAACCAGTTTTATGTCATCTATCTCCTTTATCAATTTTCCGGTTTCCGAATCAATTTTGTCAATGACTCCTAAGAAATAATTGATTTTCTTGATTTTTTCAAGATTCGATTTATCCGCAACAATTTCACCTTTCAGGGTTTTGATGACTTCATCACCACGATCCATGTGCTTAATTGCTGCTTTTTGCATATTTTCCTCAATCGCTACGAAAGCATCTAAAACTTGCTTCGATACGTTGAGTGCCAGAAGTGCGGTAAGTACAAGGTACATCATACCGATCATCTTCTGTCTAGGGGTTTCCTTTCCTCCTGCCATGATTTAATTAATTTTTAAAATTCATCAATTAATGTTCAATTCACTAAAAGTAACAGCTAAAAGCTTAACCTTTAGATATTGTCATAGCTTTCAACATGTTACCGTAAACAGTGTTGAGGTCAGTTAAGTTTTTAGACAATAACGCCATGTTCTCTTTGTAAAGACGCGTATCTTCTAATGAAGCAGAAAGATTAGCCATCATATCTGTAACTTGAGACTGGAATTTCTCTGTCGCTTCTAAATGCGCAGAAGATCCTTTCAATTGTAGTTCATAAACATTGTTCAATGCAGAAAGGTTTTTAGATACTTTTTGCATTTGCTCACCGAATGATTCACCTTCAGCAGCCGTAGATGTCATACCTGAAATTGCCACTGATGCTCTTTCGTATGCTTCAGACAATGAAGAAACTCGATCAGATGCCGCTTGTAAACTTGCCACATATGAATCTGTAGCTGCAGCAGCTGAAGAAACACCTTTCAATTGAGCAGCGTTATCAGCCAAGGCAGACATACCGTCACCTAATCTTTCTAACAATTTGCTATCGATTTTTGCTTCTTCAAGCATTTTGTCAAGTTCACCAGAAATACCTGATCCACCACGACCACCTCTACCTGCTGGTAAATTTGCATGATCTAAATCATCAGAGTGACCAAGAGCTAGCTCAGGATAAACCAATTCCCAATTCGGGTCTTCATGAATAGGTTCGAATGCCGAGAAAATGAAGATCAACGCTTCTGTACTCAATCCAACAATCAACATCGGTCCAGCAAATGGCCAGTGCTGAATTTTAAATAATGCACCAACGATTACAACTGCTGCTCCAAATCCATAGAGCTTCGACATAAACTTTTTCCATCCTTTACTTCCTGGTTTCATAGT
>JBILNH010000126.1:0-7260 GCA_044375095.1 Crocinitomicaceae bacterium | reverse complement strand
ATGTGATGATGAAGAGCTGTTTTCTCACCCTTATTGGGATACTGTTGACTTTCACCAGTTTTTCCCAAACCACTGAGAAGTACAATAGTGAATACGCGAATTTTTACCGTGCAGAGGAACTGTTTCAAAAAGAACAATTTGCTGCTGCGAGAATAGAATTTAGCGAGTTTATTAAACACTTTCGCGGCAACCTGAATGATCCACAGCTTATCAAAGCCTATTATTACGAGGGGATTTCGGCACTAGAGCTGTTCAATAACGACGCCATTCCACTTTTAGAAGCCTTCAACCTACGTTACCCAGAAAGCATTTACAAACACGTGATTTTCTTTAAAATCGGTAATTTCTACTACCAAAAGAAAGACTTTAAAGAAGCATTGGTTTGGTGGACAAAAATGAAGGCTGTAGATGTTGATAAGGAAAACAGAAGTGAGTATTGGTTTAAATTGGGATACGCCCATTTCCAAGAGGCTCAATTTCCAGAGGCAAGAAACGCCTTGTTTGAGGTAAAAGAAGACAGTTCTCAGTATGCTGCTCCTGCGTTGTATTACTTTTCTCATATTGCGTACAACGATAAAAGCTATCAGGTGGCCCTTGATGGATTTTTGAAATTGAAATCACGTGAACGGTTTTCAAAAGTTGTACCTTATTACATTGTTCAAATCTATTATTTACAAGGTAGATATGATGAGGTCACTGCATATGCACCATCAATTATGGATTCATCTAATGTGGTTAATCAAACAGATTTGAATCACATTATTGGTGATGCCTATTACCGAACAGGCAGTTACAAGGAGGCTGTTCCTTACCTTGAAGCGTATAATGCAAAATCGAACACTTCCCGCACAGAAGATTACCAGCTTGGTTATGCGTATTATAAATCAGGAAGCTTCCCCAAGGCCATTAAGTTGTTTGACAAGGTTGTCCGCACAAAGGACAGTTTAGCTCAAGTAGCCTATTACCAAATGGGTGATGCGTATTTAAAACTCTCCAATTCATTATCTGCACGTGCTGCTTTTGAAGAGGCCTCAAAAATTGACAAAGATTTAGCACTACAAGAGGATGCACTTTACAACTATACAGTTCTCTCCTATAAGTTGGATATTAACCCTTTCGATGAGGCGGTTGTAGCCCTTGAAGATTTCCTAACCAAATTTCCGAATTCAAAGCGCATCAGTGATGTGAATCAATACCTAGTCAACGTGTACACCTCGACAAACAATTACGATAAAGCCTTGGCGTCACTTGATAAAATAAAAAACAAGGACAACACCCTTAAAACAGCGTATCAATTGGTTGCCTTTAACAGAGGAGTAGAGGTCTTTCAAAAAGGAAAATATGCCGATGCCATAAAGTATTTTGAAATGGTTGACCGTTATCCTGTTGACCCTGTTATTTCAGCCAAAGCCCTATTTTGGATAGGAGAGGCCCAATTCAGGCAACAAGAAACGGATAAATCAATCAAATCATTTAAGTCCTTTTTGGGTATGCCTGGCGCAACTGCTTCCGGCTTGAAGCCAGATGCGTATTACAATATGGGATACGCTTACATGAAAAAGGATGACGTTCCACAAGCAATAGAAGCATTTCGTATTTATTGCCAAACGCCGGTAACGAATAAAAACAAGTTGGCTGATGCATACATGCGTGCAGGAAACGGGTATTACATGACGACCCAAAATGAAAATGCGATTAAACAATACAATGAGGCGCTCAAGTTGAAATCTGGATTTGAGGATCAAGCTCTTTTCTATATGGCAAAATCGTATGGATATTCAAGTCAAGAAGATCAAAAAATAAATCACCTTGTCCAGTTGCTAACGAACTATAAGAACTCAAAATACATTCCTCAAGCGATGTATGAAGTCGCACACAGTTATAAGTTTAAAGGGGATTACGACAATGCCATGCGTTATTTTGGCGGATTGGTTGAAGACTATCCAGAAACGGATCTTGTGCTTGATGCAAAAATCGAATTGGCCGACATCTATTACAAGAAGTGGGAATATGCTAAAGCAGAAAGCGCATACAGGCAATTGCTCTTGGAACACAGTGAAGATAAAAAAGTGTGTGAAAAGATCGTTCGTGGATTGATGATGGTTTATACCACACTAAAACAACCAGAAAAAGCGAGCCAGTTGGCAGTGGAATACACATGCGCAAATGTTTCAACCGATGAACAGGAAAGCATGTTTTATTCACCTGCTATCGAGGCTTACCAAGACAGTTTGTTCAATGTGGCCATTCCTAATTTTGAAAAGTACTTAGACCGTTTTCCTCAAGGAACCTTCGCTCCTGAAGCCCGCTATTACTTAGCAAAATCTCATTTGTCAACCCAGTCAAAAGATAAAGCTGTACAGGAATTGAACAAATTATTAGAAGGGCCAAATTCATCTTATACGGAATACGCTGCAACCTATGTAGCCGCTCATTACTACAACAATGGTCAATTTAATGAGGCTATTCCGGGCTATGAACGCATTGAAAAGGTAACTTCCAAACCGGCTACGCTCTTTAATGCAAAACTTGGATTAATGAGGTGTTATGTACTCACAGAACAGTGGCAAAATGCAGCCGTACGTGCAGCAGAAGTATTGCAAAACAGCCAGCTAAACAACACGTTGCGACTCGAAGCTGAATATGCCCAAGGAATGGCCAATTTCAACCTGGGTAATTTTGATAAAGCGCGACCGTCATTGGAATGGATTGTAAAAAATTCGACAACAGCACTTGCTGCAGAAGCTAAGTATACCATCGCAGAAATGTATGTCAAACAAAATGACTTACAAAAAGCTGATGCTACAATACGTGAGTTGGTTAAAATGAAACCAAGCTATAACTATTGGGTAGCCAAAGCACTTTTGTTACAGACAAGGGTATTAATGCTTCAAAAAGACTATGTACAAGCTGAACAGACATTGAATTCTGTACTTGATCATTACCCGGATCAGGAAGATGGAATTTTATCGGATGCCAACGAATTGAAAAGTGAACTGAATCAATTGAAAGCTGTTCCGAAAAAAGTCGAGAGCGAGCAAGAAACAGTCATTGAAGTCAACGAACAATAAGCGATATGATGAAAGGAAGAATATTACTCATCTCTTGCCTCACTGTGCTGAATGCATGGGCACAAGATGAAGTGCAATTAATCGGTGTAGGGAATCGTACGGTTGAGCCAGCTTTTCGAATGGTTGAAAGTCCGCGCATTATTGATACCACTTTCGTATCCAAAGTAATCGAATACCCATTACTAGTGCTACAATACCCCACGTCAATCCAATTGGAGTCTATTACTCCGGCGACCATAAAAACAGAACCAAAGTTGAATCAGTTGTATCACAGCTATGTAAAATTGGGAATAGGAAGCGAACTAATGCCACTTGGTGAAGTGTATTTCGATTCAAAACGGTCACGCAAATATGTCTATGGAATACACGCAAAACATTTGAGTTCTTTCGGCAATTTTGAAAATTACGCCCCCGCACAATTTGACCGTACCCGTGTAGAAGCAAACGGCTCCTTGAATGAAAAGAATTATTCAATAAAGTCGAAGCTTTTTTATGGGAATCAAGGATTGCATTATTACGGTTGGCAAATACCAACAGATTCAGTCGACAGGGAATCAATAGCTCAACGTTATCAGCACATCGGCGGAGACGTCACTTTTTCCTCGCACAAAAAAGACAGTGCTAAATTCAATTATGAGGTCGGATTAGCATACAGCCATTTCAATTCTAAAAAACCAACGATTGATTCGCTATTTGAATGGAGAGCAAAAGAAAATCAGGTAAGTATATCCGGAAGTGGAACGTACCGTTTGGGAAAAGAACTTTTCGGTGTCGATTTGGGCGTGCGGTACAACGGATACAAGTATGGAGATGTTGGCGACACATTGAATACAGCGTTAGACACAGGTTTAGTAGTAAACAACACGATTATTAACCTCAAACCACACATTACATCATTCATGATGAATAACCGGTTTAAAGCTTCTATTGGCCTTGATCTTGCTGTCGATGTAAATACAGTAACGCGCGTTTACGTTTATCCTGCGATTGAGATTAAATATTCCTTGTTTAACGACTTGTTTATTCCTTATGTCGGACTAAAAGGCGGGTTGAATCAAACGACCTTCCGATCGTTGACAGAACAAAACGAATTTGTTTTAAGCAATGTGCAATTGCGCAATGAAAATACGGCGATTGACTTTTATGGCGGATTCAAAGGCACCCTTTCGAAAAAAATGAGCTTCAATATTGGAGCAAGTTTTGCGCGCATTAAGGATAAAGCATTTTTTGTCACCGATACAGTTTATTCCGTCGGCAATAAATTCAATGTGATATATGACACGTTGAGTTTAACAACCATTGAGGGAAGCTTGTCTTATCAATTGAATGAGAAATTAAAAATCGACGCCATTGGTAGGTATTATTCGTATTCCTTGCTCAATAATGCGTATGCATGGAACATGCCTGACTGGCAAGCCATTGCTCGCGGTAGTTATAACCTGTTCGATAAATTCTTGATTAATCTCGACCTTAATTTTGAAGGTGGTAGAAAGGCGTTGGTGTATACAATGGAAGATGATGTGATCGAAGAAAACCTTCAGTATGCGAAGCCTTTGGGTTTAATTGCAGACATCAATCTTGGATTGGAATACCGTTATAATAAGCGAATTTCAGCTTTTATTCAGTTGAATAATGTGGCTTCGCAGCGTTACAATCGTTGGTACAATTATCCTGTGCAGGTATTCCAAGTATTGGGTGGGATTACTGCTCGTTTTTAGGAAGATCAGGCTTGCGTTTTCGCAGTTGAATTTTAGAAAATAACGGCTTATTGGATTTTTCGCTGCCTTTGAAATACGCACGCTGACGAATAAACACCATGATCACACCTGTTGATATTGATGCATCGGCTACATTCCATATGGCAGGAAAGACTTCTTTACCTCCAAGAAGCGGCAACCACTCCGGCCAATTTGCTTGAAACTTAAACATGTCAACGACGTTACCCAGCAAGAACCCCGTGTGGCGTGTTTCAACTGTGAAAAACCCACAATTGGTGTATATTCCTGAACCCTTAAGGTAATTAAAGCCATCACACGGATTGTAAGGAAACATAAAATCGTAACACATTGAATCGATGAGGTTTCCAGTCGCCCCGGCTAGAATCAATCCTATGGCAATTAAAAATTCGCGTTTGGCACCTTCTTTAGCCTGCTTGAACCAATAATATCCGATGGCAAAAATAGCAACGACCCGAAATAAACTGAGCGCAAGTTTGTGCCACATCTTATTTCCAAAGGTGGTTCCGAACGCCATCCCTTGATTTTCAATGTATTCTAACACGAACCAGTTTCCAAAAACAGGTCGCGTCTCTCCCGGGAAGAAATGCGTTTTAATGTACACTTTAACCAATTGGTCTATCAACAAAATGAGGGCAACAAGTGCCCCCACAATCAGTATATTTTTCTTCACAGAATTAGCGATTTTGCGTGTTTTTAGCTTCTATGCTCATCGTTGCATGAGGCACCAGGCGCAAGCGTTCTTTTGGAATTAGTTTTCCTGTTACCCGACAAATACCATACGTTTTATTCTCAATGCGAACAAGTGCAGCTTGAAGACTCTGAATGAACTTCTCTTGACGTGCGGCCAGTTGAGCAACTTCCTCTCTTGACAACGTTTCTGAACCGTCCTCCATCATGTTGAAGGTACGACCGGTATCATCTGTTCCGTGGTCATCATTGTGCGAAAGGGAACCAACAAGTAAGGTGTAATCCTCATTAGCCTCTTTGAGTTTTTGTTGAATAAGTTCTTTGAATTCAGTTAGTTCTGTATCTGAAAAACGCGTTTTTTCCTGTGACATAATCTGTACGGTTTTTTAAGGTTACACGATTATTTTTTACTTGTCGGACAAATATAGACGAAAAAAATAAAGAATCAAGGCATTCTATTGAACCGCCATTAATATCCATTTTGCTCCATCATTCATCTTAATCGTTTTCCTTATCTTCGCATGGTGATTCGTTTATTTAGTGGAAATCGCGCCGGAGTGCTGCTTTTATTGCCTGTTTTCATGGCTGTGTACCTGTTCATGAACTCGTCCACGAATTATTACATACAGGATACCACCATTAATTTCGGCTTATGGGGTGAATCAGTTGTTTTAAACCCGTTAATTTCAGCTTGGTTAGCTGTAGTTGTCGTTTTCTTTAATTCGTTTGCCATTAACTGGATATTCAACACGAACGAGTTCCTAGAAAGAAACAATTACATGCCCTCACTTCTGTATATGACTCTTATGAGTTTTTACCACTCATTTTACAGTATTGACGGGCTTTTACTGTCGCACACTTGTTTGATTGGGATGCTTTATTTTTTCTTTAAACTTCGACAAAATGAAGACAGTAGAGCAAATGTCTTCAACGGGGCCTTTTTTGCAGGCTTAGCAGCAACGTTTCACCCACCATTAATCGGATTTTTACCCATTATTTTTGTAATGGTTTGGGGCGTTAGACCTTTCGTGGCGCGAGAATTTATTTTGATTATTTTGGGTTTTGGTATACCCCTTTTGTACGCAGGAGTGTTTATCTTTTTTTCAGATCACACGATTCAACTGAGACTCTTAGAACAAGCCACAAATTATTATAAAAAACAAGTAGACTTTCTTATAACATCGATATTGTTTACGTTGTTGTTTATTTTAAGTGTGATCGCCATCAGAGGACGTATGCTTAAATCGTCTACTCGTCTCCGCAAAATGGTTAACATGTTGTGGTGGCTTGTTGGAGCAGGAGTGATTCTTGGAATAATAGATTATATTTTTTTCGAGCAGATAGAGCGTTTCAGTATTTTAATGATTCCACTTTCGTTTTTCTTGACATTTTCATTTTCAAATAAAACAGTCGGATTAACGGCAACCACGCTCTTTTACTTGACCTTTGCATACTCTTTTGTGAATTTTTTCATGTAATGACACCGAGGAAGACCCGCGGAAAATAACTACTTTTACCTTCAATTTAAGCCCCAATTCAATTGGGAATAATTTTTTACAGATGAAATTTGGTGTTGTAACCTTCCCCGGATCCAATTGTGATGAAGACATGGTCTATGTGCTTCAGGACATCATGGGACAAAAAGTAGAGCGACTTTGGCACAAAGATACAGACTTAAAAGGAGTTGACTTTGTAGTGTTACCAGGAGGGTTTTCTTACGGTGACTACTTAAGATCAGGAGCTATTGCACGGTTTTCCCCAAT
>JBILNH010000125.1:0-7288 GCA_044375095.1 Crocinitomicaceae bacterium | reverse complement strand
AACTATTTTATCTCTCGTTCCTGACGTGGTAATTATCGACATTACGCACGCCGTAAAGCCTTTTGATTCTGCTGGTGCAGCATTCATTCTCTCCAATTGTTACGAAGACTTTCCTAAAGGAACGATCCATGTAATCGGCGTAGACAGCGAGCCCATGATTAATTTTTCAGGCTCAGAAGGATCATTTCCTTCGGTACTTTTGTATAAAGAGCAGTGGTTCATTGGAAACGATAATGGGTTCTTTGGTGCATTTTTAAAAGAAGAAAGGCCCGATGCATTTTACCGCATCGATGATGTACTATCAAACAAAAACCTGTTCAAAGTCCCGACAAAAAACATGCTGATCCCAACAGCGTGTCGCTTGCTTTTGGGCACACCAATTGAAGAACTTGCCTCTCCATTCGATTCGTACAAGAAATCCTTCCAGTTAACGGCTGTGTTAGAAACGAACTTGATTAAGGGGAACGTAATTCACATTGATGCTTATGGAAACCTCATTACCAACGTTCATCAATCACTTTTTGATCGATTTGGTAAAGATATTCCATTCACGATTTATTACAGAAACAGGGAATACCACATCGATGAAATATCACCTTCTTACAATGCCGTTCCGTCTGGGGAGCGCGTGGCCTTATTTAATGCGAATGGATTATTGGAAATTGCGGTTAATCGGGGTGCGAACATGAGCTACGGAGGTGCTGAGAAATTGTTCGGTATCCGAACTGGCGATGTCGTACGAATTGAATTTACTCCGCGTGGATCGCGCGACACCCTTGATTCTCTATTCTGATGATTACACGAATCGTAAAGTTGGAATTCCAACAAGAGCGGATGGAAGCGTTCCTGTCTTTTTTTGAAACCATAAAAGACAAGGTGAATAATTTTCCAGGATGCGAGGGCATGCAGTTACTACAGGATCAAGCCAATCCATGCATTGTATTCACATATAGTCAATGGGATAATGAACAAGATCTTGAAAACTATCGCTTATCAAAAACATTTGGCGAAATATGGCCTATGATTAAGCCGTGGTTTGCCAAATCGGCAGAAGCATGGACTGTAGAAGCTGTATATGACGGATTTTCATTGAAAAAAGGTTAATAATCGACGTATTTTCGAACTATTTTACTGAATAATAGAACTTTTCCGTTGTTCATTCAATTATAAGCGTACCTTTACCCAAATTAATATTATCACAATGAGTAAAGGAGTTGTAAAATTCTTCAATGAAACAAAAGGATTTGGTTTCATTATCGATGCCGAATCGAACAAAGAGTATTTCGTTCACGTTTCAGGTTTGGTTGACAAAGTCAAAGAAAATGACGAAGTTGAATTCAGCCTTGAAGAGGGCCGCAAAGGATTGAATGCAGTTGATGTTAAGTTAGCTTAACAATATATTTATTCGAGAATCCAAAAATCCTGCTTCGGCAGGATTTTTTTTTACACGATAGTTAGCTAATTACTTGATTTATCATCCACACCACATTTCAAAAGGAAATTGTAATTTTGAGCACACCATCTAATTGGCTCACATGAAAGCATTGTATTTCAGAGAAATTAAAAGTTTCCTGAGCTCGATCATCGGGTATATTTTTATTTTGATCTACCTCATCGCTTCAGGATTATTCCATTGGATCATCTCTTACAACACCAACTTACTCGAAGGAACAGAAGCTGATTTAATTCCCTTCTTCAATCTTTCACCCGTTATCTTCCTTATCCTCATTCCGGCAATAACTATGCGTTCTATTGCAGAGGAACGCAGAACTGGGACAATAGAGTTGTTATTTACCCGGCCAATTTCTGACTTGAATATTGTTCTCGCCAAGTATTTTGCAGGAGTTACGCTCTTGATTATAGCCATTCTCCCAACAATTATTTACTACTTATCTATGTACGCACTTGGCAATCCTGTGGGCGTTATTGATGGCGGAGCGACACTTACTTCCTATATCGGCTTAATATTGCTTGGATCAACATTTGTTGCGATTGGGACGTTTGCAAGTAGCTTGACAAGTAGTCAAATTGTAGCGTTCATTCTCGCCATGTTTTTATGTTGGATTACTTACGACGGATTTAGGCTTCTTGGTTCATTCAGTCAAATGGGTAAATTCGACTTCATCCTTCAATACATGAGCCTATCTTACCATTATGACGCCATTAAAAAAGGAGTAATTGATACAAGCGACCTCATTTACTTCTTAACAACCATTGCACTATTCATTATCGCATCACTTACCGTGATTAAAACTTTAAAACGTTAACCATGGCCGAGAAGAAAAAAGTTGGAAAAGGGTTGTTTAACTGGACCTTCCTACTCATAGTTGGTGTGGGTATTGTAATTGTCAATATTATCGGCTCACTTGTCTATACACGTTTGGACATGACCGAAGACAAGCGTTACTCTTTGGCTGAAGGAACGATAACTTTTCTCGAGAATGACGCTAATTTCGAAAATCGTTTAAATATTAAAATCTATCTTGAGGGCAACCTACCGGCAGAAATACGATTGTTTAGAAATGCGATAGAAGACAAACTCAAAGAATTCAAACAGTACGCTGGTGACCGAATAGAATTCCAATTCATCAATCCGAATGTCGGTCCAGAAGCAGAACAACAACTCTTGTTTGAAAATTTGTACAGCCGTGGAAAAGGAATCATTCCAATGGATGTTGTGTACATGAAAGATGGTTCTCAAAGTCAATTATTACTTTGGCCGGGAGCAGTTATTGATTATGGCGGGACTACCGTTCAAAATATTCAATTCTTACCCGGAACACCTCCAGGAAAACCGTACACCCTTGAAGGACTGACAGAAATCCTTGAAAACTCATTGAATAACCTGGAATACATCCTCGTAAGCTCCTTGAGAAGGGCAACCCAAAAAGTAAAACCACGCATTGGATTCTTGCAAGGACATGGTGAGTTAACCTTTGCGCAGACACAACGTGCACGCGCGCTCATTTCTCCCTATTTCGCCATAGCAGATGTTTCACTGAACGATTCACTAGCTGCATTGGACGGATTAGACGGGTTGATTATTGCGCGACCTACAAAGAAGTTCAACGATAAGGAACTTTACATTATCGATCAGTTTGTCATGCGGGGCGGTCGCTTGATGTGTTTCCTTGATGCACTCCAACTCAACGAGGATACCTTGAACGCCAATGGCATTACTCATACGACTCGCTTTGAGACGGGATTGGAACGTATGCTCTTTGACTACGGATTAAAAATCAACGAAAATCTTGTAGTGGATGCCCGTTGTGCGCCAAAGTCAGTTCCTTTTGCTAAACAGTCATTGATTCCATGGTTTTTTCATGTGTTAGCGACTCCTGGAGATCACCCAATTGCCAGAAATGTGGAACCCGTCGCATTAAAATACGCCAATGAAATTCAGTTTGTAGGTAACAGTAAAAACACCCTTACACCGATACTTACGTCTTCAACCAATTCGAATGTAACAGGCCTTGCACCAATGGTAAGTTTGGCAATGCCGTTAAACTATGGCAAGAATCCGGAACTCATTGCAAATCCTACTGATGAAATCAATAAACGTTGTTTAGCCGGACTAGCTGAAGGTAGATTCGAATCGCATTTTAAAAACCGAATTGTTGATGATTTTGCTAAGAATCCAATTGCGAAGTACAAGGAAAAAAGCACGAAAGAAGGAAAAGTATTTCTTGTTGGAAATGGACGGTTCATTGCCAATTCCTACGATTCAATGTTGAGCCGCACAGGAACGGAATTCATGTACCGTCCAACAGAAATAAACGACTTACGTATGGATCCTGAACTCGCTCAATTGGGAGTTCCCTTGTTTTTTGGAAACCAAGAGTTTTTTCAGAATTTAACCGATTACATGCTGGGCGATCAATCAGTTCTTGATGTTCGAAGTCGTCAGATTGATATTCATGAAATCGATAAAGAAAAAGTGAAAACCGATGCTGGATTTTACAAGACGCTAAATGTCCTGTTACCTATCCTTCTCATATTAATCTTTGCCTTCCTTATGGCCTGGATACGCAAACGTAAATACGCGAAATAATCATGAAAAGAATTGTCATCCTCATAGTTTCTTTACTCGTAGTTGGTGGTTTAGGTTGGTACGCCTACCGGTTAACGAATCAACAAGGAAAATCAGATACCGAACTGATCGAATTCAGTGTAGCAGATACAAGCGCAGTCGATAAACTTGTAATCACAGATGCATTTTCGAAAAAAATAGAATTGATTCGCACAGGTGACGGTTGGACAGAAGTTGATGGTACGTGCGTTACGCAGACCAATGTTCAATTCATCTTAGAAGCCCTCAAGAATATCGAATTCAAAGGCTACCTGCCAGACAATTCGCATTCAAAATTCACCACATTGATGTCCTCACAACACATTAAAGTGGAGATCTTTCAAGATGGCGAATGGACAAAAACCTGGTACATCGGTCCAAATGCTCAAGATCATTACGGTCAAATTATGTTGCTGGACTCAAAAGAATACGGCAAAAGCACCCATCCTGTAATGATGAAAATCAAAGGTGAACATGGAATCATCGAACCACGGTTTTTTGCTGACAGACGAAAATGGATGTGTACCAACATATTTGCTGTCCCATTGGAGCGAATTGCGAAAGTCGACGTTCGGTATTACGACGATCCAACTTTGAGTTTTAGTGTGACCAAAAAAGGAACTAAAATGGACGTCTACCAACAAGGACGAAAACTACCACAGGTTGATACCGCTATGATTCTGCGTTATTTGCAGAATTACAAGAAAGTACACTTTGACCTCGCAAACTTTGAATTAAACGATAAACAAATAGATAGTTTGAAAAAGTCGATGCCATTTGGTACGTTGACATTAAAAGAAACCACAGGTAAAACAACCAAACTTAGAATGTTTCGAATTAAATCTGAGGATGCATATACCAACGAATTTGGTGACGTAGTTAATATTGACATGAATAAATTCTGGTGTGAGTTACCCAACGGACAGTTGGTTAAATGCCAATACTACGTATTCAACCCGCTCATTATGGGGCATGTTTATTTTCCTTTAGAGCTTTCTGGAAGGATGAAATCCAACCTGAATTCTGGAAAGTAGTTGATCCGGATTGAGGGATTGATTGTTAATAAAAAAGTAAAAATCACCAGTGAAAAAAGGTGATTTCTCTCCATCCTTTCTTAGTTTTGATACAAATTTGAACACATGAACTTTGTTGTATCGAGTACGACGCTATTAAAGCATTTACAAAGTATTTCAGGAGTATTGAGCACGAGTAATTCGTTGCCAATTCTGGACAATTTTTTATTTGAGATCATCAATGGTCAACTTACTGTATCTGCTTCAGATCTTGAAACGACTATGCGCACAACGCTAGAAGTCGAAGCCAAAGAATCTGGTAAAATTGCCATTCCTGCCAAATTACTGTTGGATGTACTTAAAAACCTTCCCGATCAACCGTGTGCGTTTTTAGTGGACAGCACGAATTTTTCAATTGAGATTGCCTACGATAATGGTAAATCCAAAATGGTCGGATTCAATGGCGATGACTTCCCACGAACGCCTGGAATTGAAAATGGAAATACCGTAAAAATTTCAGGAGATATTATTTCGAAAGCGATCAATAAAACGCTTTTTGCCACGGGCAACGACGATCTTCGTCCTGTAATGAGTGGTGTTTTTTGCCAATTTAGTCCGCAAGACATCATTTTTGTGGCAACAGATGCGCACAAGTTAGTGCGCTACAAACGAAGTGATTCACAATCGGATGCCAGCTCGTCATTCATCCTTCCTAAAAAACCATTGAACCTCTTAAAGTCAAATCTTTCTGGAAACGAGGAAGTACAGTTGGAATACAACGAATCAAATGCCGTATTCACATTCAATGATCTTGTGCTTATTTGCCGATTAATCGATGGTAAATACCCGAACTACGAGGCCGTTATTCCAAAAGAAAATCCAAATGTCTTAACCATTGATCGCCAACAGTTTTTAAGTTCGATCAAACGTGTATCGATTTTTGCGAATAAAACAACGCACCAGATTAAGCTTAAACTGGCTGGTTCCGAACTGGCTTTATCGGCAGAAGATATCGACTTTTCAAATGAAGCAAACGAACGTTTGACCTGTAATTACGACGGTGATGATATGGAGATCGGATTCAATTCTCGCTTCTTAATGGAAATGCTAAACAATCTTGATACTCAAGAAGTTCGTTTAGAAATGAGTGAACCATCGAGAGCAGGGTTGTTAATGCCGGGAACAAAAGAAAATCCAGATGAAGATATTTTGATGTTGGTTATGCCAGTCATGTTAAACCGGTAATTTTCAATCAGAATTCATTTATAAAATCCACTTTTTAGTGGATTTTTTTTTATCCCACCAATTGGGTTCTTCCGATTTCAGCTAACTTTAGAAATATGAATGAACTAATCCGATTTTCATTAGTTGCGCATGTAATGAGCATGCTGTTTTTACTCAATGGATGTGGATTATCTTATGTGCCGGTGGAAACACCCGAAGCATTTCTCTTCAGGCGACAAGAAGCCATTAAAAATTATTGTGAATCTACTTTCAATAAAACTGGCGCAATCTATTCCCCCATTCAATTTGGCGAAAGTGAACTTGTTAAACCAGCTGACTTCAGACAACTTGATAGTTTATACAATGTGAAATACGAGCTTGAAAAAAGACGAAAATCAGATGAAAAACTTGAAGAGAATATTCGTTTTGAACGCGCACGATTACAACAAGCCAAAATATCCCCAATTTACTTGGAAGAACACTTGTTTTCTGTAAAAGAAAGGGACACTATCACTTTTTATTTTTGCACCTTTCAGCTGACCAAAGAAACGCAAATAGAAGACGTTAAAATTGAGCAAAGTATTCGCATTTCAGCACGTGATGAAGACCGTTATTACCGTTTTCTGACAGAGGACGCGCTGTTTTATTCAGCGGACATTAACGAAGAAAAAGCGTTTTACATGTACTTTAAAGATAAAGCCGATCAGTTAACAGGTGTTGAATTGGATCAATTCATCGATCATGTCATGCGGTTAATGGAATCCATTGAATTCATGCAGTCAACCGACCCAAAAACAATCGTAGAACAAATGATCAGTGGCACATTAAAAGGCAAGAGTTACAAGCAGCAAGCAACAAATTTTAATTGGAATTCACTCCCGCCAAAATCGTGGGGTTCGGCAACAAACAATGGATATATTGTTACCTATACATCTCAGAATCAAGGATCTTCACCTGAGGAAACGAAAGCAAGTGTCATTGA
>JBILNH010000124.1:0-7302 GCA_044375095.1 Crocinitomicaceae bacterium | reverse complement strand
AAAGCGTGGGATTTCATCTCTGAAAATGTTCGGTTTACGAACAACATCCCAGGTGATACCCTTTATCTCGTTGATGCGTTGAATACTGTTAAATTGAAAATTTCCTGGCGAGATTCCACCGTCATGTATGGAAATGGCAGAATGGTATCGAATAGTAAACGTTATTTAGACTGTCCTTTTGACGTAAACCAACTGAAGGATGGTGAATTTGATGTGTATAGCAGCACAGGACAAATCGTTTATAAACTTTCCAAATCTGGAGATGTTATTAAAGAATTTCACTTTGATTCAACAGGTCAGATAAAAGCTAAAAATGAATACTTCAAAGGTGAAGGTAAAATTATTAATTACGATCGATCGGGTAAAATTACGGATCAGTATGAAAACACCTTCGGTACAGGGAAATATGGGCCTGAATGTCCTTGTCAATAAACAATACGAATCATAACTATTTGAGCTAATACATTAACCATGAACGAAATAATTTGCCCACACTGCAAAAAAGCCTTTAAAATAGATGAAGCCGGATATGCCGATATCCTCAAGCAAGTCCGTGATCACCAATTTGAAGAGGAATTGAGTAAACGACTTTCTATTGCAGACAATGAAAAAGAACACGCGGTTCAACTTGCTGAAGCCAACTTGAAAAATCTGCTCCAAGACGAACTGGCTCGGAAAGACCGCGAGTTGATTGAACTAAAAGCACAAACAGCAAACGAATTATCTCAACAACTTTCCGCCAAAGAAACAGTAATTCAAGCGCTCCAAGCGTCGTTGCAACAAATAGAAATCGAAAAAAAGCTATCTGTTGCAGAATCCATTAAAGAAATTGAACGTGAGCGCGACAGACTTTCCAATGAATTGAAAACCAAAGAAATGGAAGCCCAACTTCAGGAAAAATCACTTATCGAAAATTTCAATGGGCAGCTCAAAACAAAAGACGATATCATTCGACTAAAAGACGAGGAAATTGCGTTAAGAAAAGATATGAAACTCAAGCTCTCCACAAAAATGATTGGTGAAACATTGGAGCAGCACTGTGAAACAGAGTTTAATAAATTACGCGCCACTGCGTTTCAGCAAGCCTACTTTGAAAAAGACAATGACTCCAAAACAGGAAGTAAAGGCGATTACATTTACAAAGAATCCGATGCTGCGGGCAACGAAATCATCAGTATCATGTTTGAAATGAAAAATGAAGGAGATGAAACCGCAACTAAAAAGAAAAACGAAGACTTTTTAAAGGAGCTGGATAAAGACAGAAACGAAAAAAACTGCGAATATGCTGTACTCGTATCACTTTTGGAAGCTGATAATGAATTGTACAACAATGGGATTGTCGATGTGTCTCACCGCTACCCTAAAATGTATGTCGTACGGCCGCAGTTCTTTATACCAATCATTACCTTGCTTCGAAATGCAGCGATGAATTCTTTGAAATATAAAGCTGAGTTAGCCGCTGTTCGGAATCAGAACATTGACATCACCCATTTCGAAGATAAAATCAATGCCTTCAAAGACGGATTTGCCCGAAACTACGAGCTTGCTAGTCGTAAATTCCACACGGCAATAGAAGAAATCGATAAAACCATCCTTCATTTACAGAAAACGAAAGATGCCTTGTTATCGTCAGAAAATAACCTCCGGCTTGCCAATAATAAAGCGGAAGATTTGACAATTAAGAAACTGACGCATGGCAATCCGACCATGAAAGCGAAGTTCGATGCGCTCTCACAAGATATAGGGGATGGAAATACGAATGACTGATTGACAAACACTTCATTATCTTTGCGCAAACTTTAATCATGAGTAATTCAACAGACATTGAACAACTAGGCGAATTTGGACTGATCAAACACCTGACAAAAAACGTCACATTAAAAAATAGTACGTCCAAAGTCGGCATCGGAGACGACGCAGCCGTTATCGCCTGTAATGATGAAGAATCATTGCTCATTAGCACAGACACGTTAATAGAAGGTGTTCATTTTAACCTCATGTACATGCCATTGAAGCACCTCGGTTACAAAGCTGTTGCGGTCAATGTTTCGGATATATGTGCTATGAATGGCGTTGCCGAACAAATCACCATTTCTCTGGCCGTATCTAGCAGATTTCCTGTGGAAGCATTAGAGGAACTTTACACTGGAATTGAAGCAGCATGTAATCAATATAATGTTGATTTAGTAGGCGGAGATACCACCTCATCACTCTCCGGATTACATATCACGATTACAGTAATCGGTAGGGCAAAAAATGATGTGATTACCTACAGAAACGGTGCAAAAGAATTTGATTTACTTGTTGTGTCAGGTGATTTAGGTGCCGCTTACATGGGACTGCAAGTATTGGAGCGTGAAAAAGAAGTGTTCAAATCTAACCCGAATATTCAACCTGACCTTGATGGTCACGATTACATCATAGAACGGCAACTTAAACCAGAAGCCAGACAGGATGTCGTACGTTTCTTAAAAGAACTTGACGTTATTCCAACTGCAATGATTGACATTTCGGATGGACTGGCATCTGAAATTCTGCATTTGTGCGAAGCAAGTAATGTGGGTTGTCATGTGTACGACGAAAAGCTGCCTATTGATGGAAAAACCTCACTTACTGCGATTGATTTTAATCTAGATCCGAGTACCTGCGCTTTAAATGGCGGAGAAGATTATGAATTATTGTTCACTGTAAAGCAAGAAGATTTCGATAAAATCAAGGGAAATCCGCACATGACAGTTATTGGCCACATGACGAATGCTCAGGATGGCAGGTATTATGTCGATAAAAACGGATCGGCTGTGACCTTGCGTGCTCAGGGCTGGCAGCATTTTGAATAGCCTATACTTGATCCACTCTTTTTGATCGCTGTACAAGTTCGATGAAGGATGTCTCTTTAAACTTAGACTCTGCCCAATGCATCAAGTCAAAATAATCGAATGCGTAATGTTCAAAGGAATCTTCTTTCAATTTACTCAATTGCAGGTATAGCTCCTCCCAACAGTCGAGTTCTTCGAGTTTGGTCGAACATTTTAACCGCTTAGTTAGGAAGTTCAAAAAGGATTGTTCAAAACCATGAAGTCGATTTCTAGACTTTAAAAAACGTTGCGTATTTTTCATCATGTAGGTTAATACATCGTTGTTCTTTAAGTCCAAATGAATCAACATGTGCAACAAATGGGTATAGCTTCGGATATCTTCACTGGCCTCCAATCCGTCATCATTTAAAATCTTACTCACCCATTTGAGCGCTGCAGATAAATCTCCATTAGCCAATAGAATGGTTGCTACTTTGAATCGGATGTATGACCTCCGAGTAGCAGAAATTTTATCGCTGTATTGGTCAAGTTGTTGTTTTATCTCGTTAAATTGAGTTGGCGTCAACCTGAAACTACCTCGTTGTGTAACTAAACTTAATTCACTACTTGTAACACTTGCAAAGTACTTTATTCTTAAATCTTCGTGCTGTTGCTCTTCAACCAGTGGTAAAGTTGATTTCAATTGCTTCAGCATGGCATCTGCATCGCGTTGGTAACCAAGTTTTTCTGCCACGTAAATCGTATTTGTAATCAGCGAGAAATACTTGTTCAGTTGCAATTGAATTTGTTCAGGATTGGACACGAATAACTCACTATTCTTTTTCAAATGATCGTAACTACTGATCATGTCGTCAACCGCAAAATAATACGCACTTAAAATATGATGGTAGAGATAGGTTATTTCAAACGAATGTGACAATTGGACTGGAATGGGCTTCAACTGTTCAATGATTTGTTCAAACGTTACTATTTCTTGTGGTGAACGTGCCTTACCTTTGCGACCTAATTCGTGGAATAAAACCGATTTCATGTTCCATAACTCTGCGTAATAGGCCTCATGCGCTAATAATACTTGATCTTCATCCTTTACAGCTGTTAACTCCGCCAATGAAAAGTCGACATAACCCAGATTTTCCATTAGTTGCTTTTGCCTGCGTCGAAGTGAGAAAAGTATAGTGAATCGTTGGTGAGAGGTCGCTAATTTAATAGCGCTTTTAATCACTCTGGATGACTGTTCATAAAGTCCTTTGTTAAAGAGAATATCTGCTGAATGAATACTTTTATTGAGTTTTGCATCTATGGAATGTGTGGTGTGGAAATCATCCAAAGAGGATAAAACATGGTCATACAATCGCTTTTTAGTAATGGAAAAACGATTTAAAAAAGCAGCACCTTTGAAGTGATTAAAAACTTTAGCCTCGTCGTATTCTTGCATGCGGTCTAGGTAATCGAACAAGGTTACGTAAGCGTTCTCCTCCCCTATGGTATGACGGGATGCATGTAATTTGAAGTACCTTTTCTCGGATTTCGTAAGTGATTTAATCAACTCAAATAAAAAATCCTTGACCTTCGTTTGCATAAGTTGTACTGTTTAGTAGAACAATATAACCAATGACAAACGGAAAAAGGAAAATGTTCCTTGAAGGGTAGGAAATGTTTAGTGAAAAGAAATAAAAACTGATTGTATTAATTGCGTCTACGTGCGTTTTCGTCGCGGTCGCTATTTGGATCGGTAATGGTGCCTGTACCAGTTGAACCTCCTTCACCTTCTTGACCATCGGAAACCGACATTGGTGTACGTGATTTGGACATATCACCGCAACCTGTAAAGCTTGTATTTGGTTCAATGGTTTCCTTTTGACAAGAAACTATCAATCCTAAGCACGCTATGAAGAGAATTTTTTTCATATACCTAAACGAAATTAAACTATTTCAATCAATCTTCCAAATTAGAGTTGAATTTTAACAATTACACGTGTGCCTTTACTTTTATTATGCTCTCCATTGAGCTGAAAAGGACCTTCAATTGACATTTGTTTACCTGAAAGCTTTTGCAAAAGTTCAACACGTTTTGCACTTATTTCCACTCCTTGTGATTGATGAGTGTAGGTAGTTTCTTTTTTTATCGATTTGCTGTAATCCACTCCCAATCCGTCGTCATCAATTTGGATGTTCAAAACACCATGTTCAATTGTCATGTAAACATCAATCTTACACATGCGGTCTTCTACTGGTAACACACCGTGTATAATGCTGTTTTCAATAAAAGGTTGCAACAACATGGCTGGTAAAATCACTAATTCAGTATCTATTTGTGGATCGACATGTAAGTTGAATTCAAAACGGTTATTGAACCTCATCGATTCAAGTGAACAATATAAAATTAACCGGTCGATTTCCTCTTGTAACGAGACCAAATTACCTTCCTCAGATGAATCCAAATTCTTTCTGATCAATTTAGCAAAGTTGGTTAGGAACTTATTTGCTGAGCGTTTATCTTGTGTATTGATATAGTACTGAATCGAATTCAACGAGTTAAATATGAAGTGACGGTTCATACTCGCATTGAGCGATTTTTGCTCTAGCGTTAACAATCGGGAGGAATATTCCAACTTCTCACGTTCCGCTTTTTCACGTTCCCTTTTTAGTCTGAAACGAAAGATATTCCAGATTACCCAGCCCAGAAAAAGGAGAACAATGCCAATAAACCACCACGTTTTGTAAAAAGCTTGTTTTACGGTAATCTTTAGTGTTAATTCGTCCGACACAACTCCTTTTGCATTCATGCCACGCACATGTAACATATATTCCCCGGCAGGCAATCCATTAAATGTAATGGTCCTGTTATCGTTTGGGGGACGCCAATTTTGATCCAATCCTTCTAACCAATATTGAAACGTCAAACCACTACCAGAAAGATCGATTCCATCTATTTCGAATGTTATGGTGTTTTTCGAGTGTGGGACAACCAATTGTTGAATTCGACCATTTCGGTTGAGTTTGGTTGTATCGCGCTGAAAATTGAACCAAAGCTTATCCAATACCAACAACGGTTTATTCGTAATTGATTTGATTGCTGACGGCACAAAAGAAACCAGCCCTGAGGCTGTTCCAAACCACAATTTTCCTGACGGTTCGATCATGGCAGAATTCAAATTGGTCTCTAGGTTAACTAAACCGTCCGAAATTCCATAATGTCTAATGACTCGTTTACCATCAGCTGCAATTTCTATAATGTAAACCCCATTATTGGTGCCAACAAAAAGCTTGTTTTTGAAACCAGTTATAAACGCAATAAATGAGGAAGCCGCTTGTTGAGCCAACGAAACTGTAGCTAATTCGCCATCCTTCCAGAGATATAAACCTGACTCATTACCCATCCATAATCCTGTTTCATCATCGGCATAAAGCGAAAAGATGGGGAGATTAACCCCTTTTACACGAATAATTTTACCGCCATTCAGAACAGCTAATCCCCGATCCGTTGCACAATACAATTTCCCTTTGTATACACTAAACGAACGAACTGTGCTTGCCTGTTGAATGGGAATCCTAATAAAATCCCCACCTTTAAAAAGTGTCACCCCATTCTCACCACCGATGTACATGGTTTGATCATCAACGCGATATAGTGCCGTAATTTTATTCCCAGGAAGTCCATCTTCGTTGTAAAACGTTTGAAGCTTTCTATTCGAATTGCGTTTAACGAGTCCATCACTTGTACCAAACCAATAGGAATCATCAACGTTCAATGCTGTACACCAAACAGTATTTGAGGATTCAAATGAAATGGCTTCAAACTTTCCATTCTTCAGCTTGTGCAGTGCGCCTTTGTCATACGTTCCGAGCCAGTAGGAGCCATCACGATCTTTCGCTGTAGACAAAATGAGGTCTGAAGTCATTCCATCCTGCTGATTGAAATAGGTAAAATCAAGACCTGGAAAACGCAGCAATCCTTTTCCTTCACTACCTAACCAGATATTTCCAAAAATGTCCTCAAAAACAACTCGAATGTTTTGTATTGGCAACCCATTTGACTCGTCAAAGTAGGTTACTTGTTGATTTTGATTCATCCTGCAAACACCTTGAGCGGCATAAAGCCAGACGGCATGTTGACGATCTGTGAGGCAGCCACGAAGACGCATGGAAGAATCGATTTCAACAAGTGGTTTCGGTTTTGAGGTTGGGAATTTTCGTCCCACCAACCCATCTTCATAAGTACTTGCTGCCAGCCGATTATCAATTAATGTAAGGCCGGATATGTTAAAAATATCCCAATCATGGTCGTGACGAAATAGTTTGAGGTCATCAGTTGTTAACAGACCTCCTCTTGTTCCTAAATATAAAACACCCTTGTGTACAAGCATGTCACGCACACGTAAATCATCTTCCTGATGATAACTCATTTCAGGTTGATTGGCAAAACGGTGATTACTCAATTGACGCTCCAATGACTGTAATTTCGTTCCTGAAATGGTAAAAAGTC
>JBILNH010000123.1:0-7329 GCA_044375095.1 Crocinitomicaceae bacterium | reverse complement strand
CGTGTTACTTGGGTGCACTTCACCTGAAGTATTTCCATCCCCAAAGGTCCACCAATAGTTCGTGGCGTTTATTGACCAGTTTTGAAAGGTAACTGGTAAATCGTCAAAAAGGGTTTGCGAAGTAACAAGGAAGCTCGCTGTCGGTTGTTGAACGGTTACTGTAACGGTATCTGTAACAGTGAATGTTTGACATTCATCCGAAACAATAACTTGGTAATTGGTTGTTTGCGGAGCAGATATCGTTATACTCGAACCTGTTGATTGCGTGGCTGGCCAAAAATAAAAGTACTGACCGTATCCTCCGGTTGCAGTTACGCTAACAGTAACGGTATCTTCCGGACATTTAATCAAATCAGGCGACATAGTCAACACCAATGGTGGACTAGTTACGGTATAAAGAATACTTGCCGAATCGGATAAGCCGCATTGATCTGTAACAACCACCCAATAAGTCGTGGTTGCAGGTGGCGTAACAACCTGTGTAAATTGATTTCCAAGGTTTTCACCACCTTCAATGTACCATTGATATGTAAATTCTCCTGCACCTCCCGTTACTAGAGCCTCTAGTTGGGCAGGAATGTAAGGACAGATTTCCGTGATATCGGCAGTTTCCTGAATGTCAATTGGCGGATAAACTGGAACAGTTACTGTTGAACTTGCCGTGGCAGTTTGGTTTAAGCAAGCATCCGTTACCGAGACAGTAAATGTTTGCGTCGTTGTCGGTGAAACGAAAATAGAAGAGGTAGTTTCACCGGTGTTCCATAGGTAAGTATACGGGCCAACTCCTCCAGAGGCAGTCGCTAAGACTTCAAGGTCATCGCCAGGGCAGAGTACTTCACCACTTTCAATTGATACAGCAACTGGATCAATATCGTCTATGCCAAGTTCAACAACAAGCGGCGTAATGTTACCGCAAGGGTCAGTTATTGGGAATTCAATTATTATGGTTTCTAATCCTTCCGTTACGCCATCTGCAAAGGCATCAAAACTGAATTGGACGATTGTCTGTCCAGTTGCAAAAGTAATTGAGTTTGGAATGTTACTGTAGTCTACTCCCTCAGTGGCAGTACCGGAGATATTTACTGGAATGGTTAACGGAACATTTGCACCGTTTACACCCCTTTCCAAGGTTACTGTGGCTGAAACACACCCTTCAGCTAACACATCCGGATCTGCAAAGGCTTGTTCGGTGAGTGTATAAGTAACATCAACAGGAGTTTTTGAACTTAACGAATTGGCTTCAAGGAAAATCCCTGAATCGTAGATAGGATCTTCTACATCGGCAATTGCCAGTACTAAGTGATATGTCTGCCCACATTGTACACGTGCAACCGCCTCCAATACATCCGTAAACCCATCATATTGAATGTAAAAGTCGGAGCTGTTTTGAGGAGCGGTTGTTCCGTCACCGTTTCCGTTGAAAAATGCGGCGTTGGTAATTGCGTTTACGTTATTAATGGAGACAATCGCACCTGACGGGAGTTTTGCAATGTTTTCCGGCATTGTGAATCCCGGTCCTGAGATGTAAAATCCGAAAACATCATTAAATGTGGAGCTATTTGGCGGGGCATATTCTGGGTATTCTTCTGATCCGAATACGTACCTGAAACGAACCGTATCGGAATAGGGAATGAAGTCGAATTCTAAAGTAGCCGCATTATAAGTCGTTCCTCCTGAAAGTGTATTTAACAAACCTGAGCCACCAAATTGGTTGTCAACTCCGGCATTTGACTGATTATTCGGTCCGTGAGGACCAGCACCGTTGTTGTACACGGTTCCTGTTGTAATGACAATGCCACTTGAAATGCCTAAATTGGAGTTTACGGCTGTAAATGAACTAATTGCTGTTGAGGATCCGTTGTATTGTATGTTCGATACGGTTACACCGGGACCTAAAAGAATGTTTTGAACAAGGCCGGCTGGTGGATTTCCTGGAGTTGTGATTAATTGAGATACAGACGGAAATGAAATCCAACTAATGATTAAAACTATTTGAAGCCGTCTGAACATGTATACAATTAACGCAAAAGTAATGGAAGCGTTGTCTCTTTGAATTGCTTTCCCTTTCAATTTCAACCAAGAAATCGAATTATTAACAAATAATAAGGATTTAAGTTGTTGTGACGAATCAATCGACGATACCTTGAAGCGAACACATGTTATAATAAATACCTTTGTTTTCTAAAAGTGATTTGTGCGTTCCGCGTTCCGCTATCTTTCCTTTCGAAAGAACAATGATCTCATTTGCTTTGCGAACGGTACTTAATCGGTGTGCAATTACGACGGTCGTGCGACCTTTCATCAACTCTTCTAAGGCATCTTGAACGACCTTTTCAGATTCCGTGTCCAATGCCGAAGTCGCCTCGTCTAATATTAAAATCGCCGGATTTTTAAGTACAGCACGTGCAATACTCAACCGTTGTTTTTGTCCGCCGGATAATTTGTTACCTCGTTCTCCAATTTGAGTGTCATACCCGTTTTCGAGCTGTTGAATAAATTCGTCTGCATGGGCAACTTTTGCTGCACGTTTGATTTCATCCATCGTCGCATCAGGCATGCCAAAAGCTATGTTCTCGCGGACACTTGCATTAAATAAAATGGATTCTTGCGAGACAATTCCAATTTGAGCTCTGACATCGCGAATCGAATACTGTTGTATTGGTACATCATCGATCTTGATCTCACCAGAGGTTACGTCATAGAATCGCGGCAATAAATCACCCAGTGTAGATTTCCCACTTCCTGATTCGCCAACAAGGGCAATGGTTTTCCCTTTTTCAATTGACAGGTCAATATTTTGTAAAACAAACTCGTCTTTGTACCTAAAGGAAACGTTTTCAAGTACCACACTTTTTTCAAACGTGCCCAATGAAACCGGATGTGCTTGCTCAACAATTTTTTCTTCCGCATTGAGGACTTGGTTAATTCGGTCTTGCGATGCCTTGGCTTTATTCAAAAATGCAATGTTGGTTGCAATACCTTGAATTGGTCGAAGTAGCTGTGAAAAAACAATAATGAAGGTGAGAAATACTTCTCCGGTTAGTCGATTTGGATCGTTCTCATCTAAAATAATTGATCCGCCAAACCAAACGAGTGCAAGCATCACCATTGCGCCGAGTGTTTCGTTTAAAATAGGAGATAGATCACGTTTTCTAAACGCTTTGGTAACTAATTTTTGATGAATAAGGTTTACTTTTTTGAACGAGTCATAGACTTGATGTATGGCATTGAACGCTTTTATTACCCTGATACCATTAAGTCCTTCTTCTATCGACGAGGAAAGAAGTCCCAATTGTTCTTGGCTTTGTTTGGCGGTACGCTTTAAACTTTTTCCAATTCTGGAAATCACAAAAGCAGAAACGGGAAGTAAAATAAACGAAACAAACGTCAATTCGGGACTCAGATAAAATAAAGTGACCACATTAATGACAATGGCAATGGGTTCTCTGTAGACAAGTTCCAATACACTGACTACAGCAATCTCGATTTCACCCACATCATTGTTCATGCGTGACATTAAATCACCGCGACGCTCATCAGAATAATAGGACAAGGGAAGAATGAGTGCTTTCAGGAACAATTGATCGCGAATATCCCGCACGACTGCCATGCGCAGCTCAGATTGATGCCAAACAGCTGCGTAGCGAAACAGGTTTTTCAAAATAAACGCAACGAGCACTGATAAACAAACAAATAATAGCGCTTCTTTTGGGTCATTTTTGACCAATTCCTGCATAAAGAAATTGTACGAATCTTTCAGGTATGAAAAAACTTCTGACCAGTTCCCTGTCCATTTGGGCGATGTATATGCGGTGTTTACTTCCGGTTTAAAGATGACTTGAAGAAAGGGTATGAAAAGGATGAGCGAAAGTAAATTAAAGACTACAAAAAGTAGGTTGTACACAATGACCATAATCGCTCGGTAGCGGTACGAGAAAGTATAACGGTACAATTCGATGAAATCCTTCATTACAGACAAAGATACGTTTGTTCATTAGTTTTCAGGTGGAAAAGCCTCAACATTTGTTACTTTTGTGGTCATGGGATCAATACGTCAAAATAAAATTGAAGGGGTAATTCAAGAGGAATTATCGGTATTTTTTCAACGCAATGCAAGAGAGATTTGCCTTGGCGCGATGGTTTCTGTAACTGCAGTTCGTGTGACGTCTGATTTGTCGTTAGCGCGTTGTTACCTAAGTGTTTTTGCCGGCCCAGACAAAAAGGAAGTGTTGGTTTCTATACAAACACACCAAGGAAAAATTAGAGCAGAAATTGGTAAACGATTAAAAAATATGCGAAAAATCCCTGAATTGTTATTTCATATTGATGATTCGTTGGATTATGCTATGAAAATCGACGAACTTCTCAAAAAAGGTTGATATTCACTTTTCGTATTACATAGCAAAGCGGTACCTCAAGTCAAAAGGTAAAAAGACGGTAATTACCTGGATGACGCGAATTGCCATCGGTGGAATTACCGTTATTACAGCTGCGTTGGTTATCCTCCTTTCCACATTCAATGGAATTGAATCGATGATTGAGCAGTTGTACTCAGATTTCGACCCTGATATTTCCATTAAGCCTACATCTGGAAAAACATTTTACGAATCGGAACTTTCGAAAAAGGATCTAACTGCCATTTCAGGAGTGAAGTTTGTGACTCGAATGATCGAAGAGGTAGTGGTCGTCAAACATGAACAGAAATGGGTGAATGCCAACCTCATTGGTGTTGAGGAACCTTTTCTTTCAGGAACCAAGATGTCGACGCACATCATTGAAGGTCAAGGCGTATTGAACAAGAATGCATCTCCACGCGCGTTAGTTGGGGCTCGTCTATTTGATCAGTTAGATGCCTATATACCGCAAGAAGTGGGCGAGGAACAATTTGTACTTTATGCGCCAAAAAGGGAAGCTAAGATGAGGCTAGGTTCAAGTCCGTTTAGTGCAGAAAGAATAGCAATCAGTGGCCGTTTCGATTTTAACAAAGAAGTGAATAGTCAAGCCATTGTAGTGCCATTTCAATTTGCTCATGACCTGTTGCGTTACAATGAGGAATTAACTGGTTATGGAATTTTCATCGCTGACGAAGCCTCCGCGAAAGAAACAAAAGAACGCATTCAAGTGCAATTAGGATCGCAGTTTGAGGTTAAAACAAGTTTGGAGAAAAATGCGCTTATCTTCAAAACCAGTCAGTCGGAAAAAATAATCGTCATTGTCATTTTATTGTTTGTTTTTGTTTTAGCCTCATTCAATTTAGTGGCTTCACTGACGATGATTTTCATTGAGAAAAAAGAAAACATTCAAACCTTAATTCACTTGGGAGCCAACCGAAAGACCATTGAGCGGCTCTTTTTCATAGAAGGTTTGCTAATTGCTGGTCGAGGAATAGTTTTTGGGCTCTTGATTGGGTACGTCACCTGTTTTTCACAACTCCAATTTGGCTGGTTAACAATGCCTGGAACGGATGGACAAGCTTTCCCGATAGTGCTTTCCTTTTTTGACGGGTTGGTTATTTTTTCGAGTGTTGGTTTCCTAAGCATTTTCTTTAGCTATTTTCCGGTGCGATCACTCATAAAAAAGAATTTCGGCAGCATCAGATTCTAGCTTTATTTTGAGCTCAAAAAAAAATCTCAAAAAATCAATCTTACAATTCAATCATTTTGGGATAATTCAATTATCTTTGCGCCCAAATTAGCAGAAGTGCTTTTTGCACTGATTAGTAAACATTAAATACACTGAGAATGTCCGGAATTAAAGGAACTATTTCACAGGTAATCGGTCCTGTTGTTGACGTTAACTTCGAAAAAGGAGTTGCGCTACCAAACATTTATGATGCGTTGGAAGTTAGAAAAGAAGATGGAACACGCGTTGTGCTTGAAGTACAGTCTCACGTTGGTGAAAACGCGGTAAGGACTATCTCAATGGACTCAACTGACGGGTTCAGCCGTGGAATGGAGGTGACTTCAACAGGTGGTGCAATCAAAATGCCTACTGGAGATCAGATCAAAGGCCGACTTTTTAACGTAGTTGGTGAGGCAATCGATGGTATTAATGTAGTTGATAATGCAAACGGACTTCCGATTCACCGCGAAGCGCCAAAATTCGATCAGCTATCAACGTCTACAGAAGTACTCTTTACAGGGATCAAAGTAATTGACTTAATTGAGCCCTATTCAAAAGGTGGTAAAATTGGTCTTTTCGGAGGAGCTGGTGTAGGAAAAACAGTATTAATACAAGAATTAATTAACAATATCGCTAAAGGCCACGGTGGTCTTTCAGTATTTGCTGGAGTAGGAGAGCGTACACGTGAAGGAAATGACCTGTTGCGTGAGATGTTGGAATCTGGCATCATCAAGTATGGTGATGAATTCATGCATTCCATGGAAGCAGGTGGATGGGACCTTTCGAAAATTGACGTGGAAGGAATGAAAGAGTCGAAAGCTACTTTCGTTTTTGGTCAGATGAATGAGCCTCCAGGTGCGCGTGCGCGAGTAGCTTTGTCTGGTTTGACAATGGCAGAATATTTCCGTGATGGTGAAGGTGATGGACAAGGAAAAGACATCCTTTTCTTCGTAGATAATATTTTCCGATTTACACAAGCAGGTTCTGAGGTGTCCGCACTTTTAGGTCGTATGCCTTCTGCGGTAGGTTACCAACCGACGCTAGCATCTGAAATGGGTGCGATGCAAGAGCGTATTACATCTACAAAGAACGGATCAATTACTTCTGTACAAGCGGTATACGTACCTGCAGATGACCTTACTGACCCGGCTCCGGCGAATACATTTGCCCACTTGGATGCTACAACTGTACTGTCACGTAAAATTGCTGAGTTAGGAATTTATCCTGCTGTGGATCCATTGGATTCTACTTCTCGAATTCTTACTCCTGAAATCGTTGGTGAAGAGCACTATAACTGTGCGCAACGTGTAAAAATCACTCTACAACGATACAAAGAGCTTCAAGATATTATCGCGATTCTCGGTATGGATGAGCTTTCTGAAGAAGATAAACAAATTGTTCACCGCGCACGTCGTGTTCAGCGTTTCCTTTCCCAGCCGTTCCACGTAGCGGAACAGTTTACAGGAATACCAGGAGTACTTGTTGATATTAACGATACAATTAAGGCATTCAACGCCATTCTTGACGGACAGTACGATAAATACCCAGAAGCGGCATTTAACTTGAAAGGTGGAATAGAAGACGTGATTGCAGCGGGTGATAAAATGCTTGCTGAAGCATAATAATTCATTGAATGAGTATGCAATTAGAAATTATAACACCTGAGTCGAAGGTTTTTTCCGGTGAGGTAGAGGCCGTTCAATTACC
>JBILNH010000144.1:0-6194 GCA_044375095.1 Crocinitomicaceae bacterium | reverse complement strand
ATCTACACTCGAACGGATGACTCCTACCCAAGCTTAACGGATCGTGTAAACAAAGCCAACGCAGCTCGAGCGGATTATTTTATTTCCATTCACTGCAATGCCAATCACAACAAGCATGTTCATGGAACAGAATCGCATGTGCACAGCCTGAGGGAAGTGCGTGGGGTTGCACTTGCTCGCGCGTTTGAGCAAGAATTCGTTGTAAATGCTGGAAGGTTTTCTCGGGGAGTTAAAGATACAGAGGACCGTGAACATTCATTGCAAGTATTGAAGTATACGGCTATGAATAGCGTATTGGTTGAGTGTGGTTTTCTTACGAATGAACAAGAAGCGCAATATTTGAACACGATCAAAGGTCAGGAACAAATGGCATCTTCGATTTATATTGCGTTTAAGGAGCATATCATAAAATCCCACCCGACCATTGCCTTTGTTAAACCTACTCCGAATGAAACGTTGGCAAAACGGACGATTAACGGACCAGTTTCAGGAGCTTATGCCATTCAATTGATGTCTTCCAAAGAACCGATTGATACAAGCATTCAAGAATTCAAACGAATTGGGATACCTGTTGAACGAAAAAAAGTCAACAGTACAAGTGCATACAAATACCAGTACCGAACACCGGTTTATGCATCGCAAGACGAGGCCAAACGCGAGTTGGAAAAAGTTCAGAAAAGCGGTTTTAAAGACGCGTATATCATTCAGGTTAACAGGTAGTTAGTAGTAAAATCGGGCTGTTCAGTCACCTTTAAAATGATTTGTGATTTTGGTGATAGTTTAGTACTTTCACAAGACTAAAACGACAACAATGGCTACAGTATTTGAGACTCGACTTATAGGTAATATCGGTAAAGACGCCGTTGTTAAGAACATGGAACGCGGTGTGATTGCCATCAATTTTCCTGTGGCACACAATAAAAACTGGAAAGACAAGCGCACGGGTGAGACCAAAACCAAAACAACGTGGGTCAATTGTACCATTTGGAAAAAGGACGGGGCGAATCTCCGCATTTTAGATTTTTTGAAAAGAGGTGCACTTGTTGAATTAGAGGGTACGCCGTTTGCAAAAGCCTATCCGCAAGAGGACGGATTTATTCGCACAGAAATTCGCTTAAATGTTTCAAAGACCAATATTTTGCGTCCGGCCAAATGTGAAGACGAAACCTATGAAGCAGATATCGTTGATCGCGAAGAATGCGAGGATCCGTTTGACACGACCATTGAGGATTTCACATTAGACGAGGATGATTTCTAAGTAATCCTTCAAACGAAGTTTATTTTTTGAATAACGATTCTTTGGTGGTGGAGTTCTTTTTTACTAGTCAATCAAGTTTTTAGAAAACGACGAATTTGCTTTCGTATTCATCGTTTTTCTAGATTTCAACTACCTTTGCCAAAATCATCTATTCTAACTGAAAAAGAAAATGCGTTGGCTTTCTTTACGTGATCCTTTTTGTATTCCAACACTACTCCTTCTGTGTATAACGATTGCCTGTACTTCAAATGGAGAAAACACCTCAGGGTCATTAAACAAAACAAAACAAGACCATGAATTCGTGATTATCGGTCGGGCCAACTTAACCGTTGAAGTTGATATTCAAAAAAATGAAAATTGGTCAATCAACTTGCAAATTGAATCTGACTCCACCAGCAAACGTTGGATGTCAATTAATACCCCTACGTTAGATTCAGGAATCACAGTCCTATTAAACACGTTGTATGACGTGCCCTTTGAACTTCCGCAAAGTGCAAATTATGCGTACAAAAAAAATAAGTTTGAATTGGTAGAGGCTATAGAAGGGGCACAACTTGATACGGCGACTACTCGAAAACTTTTAAAAAAGGCCTTCTTTAAAAAGGAGATGCAGGTCAATTTAAATGAAGAGCAAGCGTATGTTCAACCAAGGTATCTAAATGATTGTGAGGAGATCAAGACCGGTAAAAGAGCACTTGATAAATGCCTTAAAAGCGAAGTGACTATTTCGGGTGAGGGTAAAGAATTTAAAATGGATCACAAGGTGTTTGGACCATGGTTAAGGTTAAACAAAACCATGCAGGTTTCCATTGATACCGTTGCTTTTTTAGCATATATTTTACCCAAAATGGGAGATATAGAAAAGCCCTTGCCAGATCTTTCATTGATTGATGTTGAACGCGACAGTGCTAAAATTTCCGAGTCTGGTTTTCTTCCGCGAATAAATGTAATGAAAGAGTTTACAGCTATTTCACAACTTATACTCACCGGGAAGAAGTCGAACAGAGTAGTAGAGTCGACAAACATTAACTTGTTAGAAGGGATTAAATTGGGGCACACTGATTTTGTTGAAATATCGATTGACGAACAAAAATTGTGGTTATTTAAACACAACATACTCGTTCTTGAAACTGCAATAGTTACAGGCGATTTAAAAAGAGGTCGCGACACCCCAAAAGGCAGCTATGCCATAAAATACAAAGCGAGAAATGTGGTACTTCGCGGGCGTGATTATGAAGCATTTGTATCGTATTGGATGCCCTTTTATGGAGGCTATGGCTTACACGATGCCAATTGGAGGAGAAGTTTTGGAGGCGCCATATATACCCGATCCGGATCACATGGATGTGTAAATATGCCTTCGAAAATTGCCCCAATCGTATTCAATACCATAAAAGTCGGTACACCTGTCATCGTACGTTGATCAATCACCTGCTAACAGTAAGATCTGAGAATTAAAAAAACCGGCTTCAATTTATTTGTTAGTTGTTTTGAATTAAAAAATCTTTAATTATCTTTGGCGTCCCAAACGGGTAAACAAGATTCCTCCTTAGCTCAGTTGGTTAGAGCATCTGACTGTTAATCAGAGGGTCCTTGGTTCGAGCCCAAGAGGAGGAGCAGAAAAACCCGGTGAAACTTACGTTTTACTGGGTTTTTTGTTTTTTGGGCTTTTCCATCTGATAATCAGTAATACAAGAACAACCACGGCTTTTTGGCTAAAACAAGCTAAATGTTTGCAAATTGTTAGCAAATTTTGGTGCTCAGGATGTCATAATCATTCCAATTATGGCAACATTAAAACTGACTTTAGACACACGTAGAGTCAAGAAAGACGGGACATTCCCATGAGTATTTAAACTAACAGTAAACAGAAGCTCAACTCAAATCCAAACTGGTATTAGCATTCTTGAAAGTCAATTTGACTCTGAAAACAACCTTGTAGTCAATTCTTCATCCTTGAATGAGCAACTCTTGAAGCTTGATGCGCTCTATAGGACTAGACTAAACCAATACATTTTAGCCAATCAGGGTCATGAAAAACTTGAGGTGGCAAAAAAGCATGTATTGAACAAGCGTCCAGATGAGGTAACTATACTGGAGTTTTGGAATCAGACAATTGAGGAAATGAAAAATGCCGGAAGACTGGGAGGAGTGAAGCCCTATGAACAAAGTCTAAAGGCAATTTCAAAAGAGATTAATCTCAACGTTCCATTTAGGAACTTGTCCTACAAGGATGTAATAACACTTGAAAACAAGTTGTTAAATAGAGGTATGAGCGTGAACGGTATGTCAGTTTACTTTAGAACATTCCGCGCCATTTGCAATAAGGCAATTAACCTGGATTTAATTGGTTATGAGTGGTATCCATTCAGAAAATTCAAAATCAAAAAAGAAAAAACTACGCCAAGGGTTTTGAGTTTAACAGAGTTGAAAGCCTATTTTAATTTGAATATTTCAAGGGAGAATCCGCGGTTTCTTAGTTGGAACATTGGAAAGTTAATCTTTATGTTACGGGGAATAAACCTGAGAGATTTATTGATGCTTACTCCAAAAAACATTAAAGGTGGCAGAATCATATACAAGCGCTCCAAAACAAAAAAACTCTACAGTATTAAAATCACAAAAGAGATTCAAACAACGCTTGATCAATTCACCCCGGGAGAAACACTTTTAGGACTCATAACACAAGAACAATTACTATCATCCAAATGCATTGAGCATTTTCAGCAAAAGCTTAAGGTAACAAATAAGCACTTGATGAACATCGGCAAAGAGCTATGTATGGATGAGAAAATTAGTACTTATGTGTTTCGGTACACCTATGCCAATATTGCAAAACAACTTGGGTACTCTAAAGACCTCATAGCAGAAGCATTAGGACATGAGTACGGTAATAGTGTAACGGGTATATATTTGGAACAGTTTGACCTTGAGTTGATTGACACCATGAATGACAATATAATTCAAACGGTATTACAAACTTAATTGAAAATTGTGTCGGTATCAGAATCCTCCCACCTACAATAATGAGACAATTCTGAAACAAACTGGATCATAGACATGTCAAGTGCTTTTGCTAATCCATAAATCCAAAAAAGTGTTGGAGAGATTAGACCACGTTCCACCCTTGAAATATACTGGTAGTCAAGCCCCATCTTATAACTGAGTTGGGGCTGACTTAATTTTTGTTCTAGTCTTTTCTTCCTCACAAATTCACCAAATAATTTATTAAATGCGGCTTTATCCATAACCGCCAAAGTGCAGATGATAAAATCCAAAACTCTAAACATATATGGTTTGTTTTATATATTTGACAAACCATATATGTTTATATCAACTTAAACTTTGAAAATGAAAACAGCTTTATTTCTTATTGGCTTTATCTTTAGTATAAATTCTATTGCACAAGATGTTCCTCAGCTACCAATTAAAAATGATTACGTATATTATAGCTTTGACCATAAACTAGATAACACAAAAAACTGTTTATCCTATTACCCGTCTCACACAAACCTTACCTTTAGCACAACTCTCCAGCAAAAAATGTTTGGTCTTTCATCGGATCTTTGTTCTCAATCCAATGATATCAATGATGTAGCTCTTGTAACATTAATATTTCATGAAAGAGCGAGTAACTGCTCAGACACAACCTCAGCAACTTTAATGTTAAAACTACCTACAAGAATAAATCAATCTGTAATCTGGGGTTCTTTCAATGCCGGTAGTATTAACGCAACTGTGAGCATAATCCATGTTGACAAGAACAATTATAATTTAATTTTCAAGGCTTTTGTCTGTACGCTATTCGGTGACGGTGGAACATTAGAAACAATTGACCTTGAAGAATTTTATTCCAAATTCTATGAGAGCAAAAAGTCAAAATATGACAGACTTGTTTTGAACCGCATTGATAATGCTGTAAGAGGAATAGACAAGATAATTTTAGAGTCCTTTGAAAAAGCATACGAAACGGATGAGTTGTAAGATTAACTATTTATTTAGTTGATAAATATTTAATTATCATGTGACTACGAAACTGCTAATAGTGTGACTTTATAATTCAAATTGAGGGTTGTATTTAATAAAAAGTAAAGACAAGTTTATTTTAGAAATCCAATAGTAGCATTTGAATCCATCATTTGTTATCTATTTGATTTTTAAACACTTAATATCAATTGGATTTATGTTAACTTAAGTAAGCTAAAATTTTAATCATATCTCATTGAAAATGAGTTGTTAACATCCCAATTCTTCGAGAATTATGGGTTGAGTCTGGCAATTATAATTTATATCTTGCACTGTGTGACCTTTAAGTAGGTTGTTACAAACATATTATGTTAAAATGTTTGAATTGATGATAAAGGAAGAGCCATAATCCCAGCAATAACCAATGAAGAGATTAACTAGCACCAATAAAATTAAGAGGAGATTTGTTGTGTCTGATAAAGCACCGCTTGACAGAATGGTCACATTAGAATGTAACGGGGTACAAAAGCTCAATACTGTACGGTCATGGATTGAGGCTGATCCGCTACTAATGTACATGCATGTGTATGAGCCACATAAGCACGGACTCACTCCGCTGCAGCTATCCAGGGATGCGGTGAATCTTCTTAAAAAAGAACTAGAGATTAACCATCCTGAAATCTACACCCAAATTTTGATCAGATCAAAAAAGCGGTTGGGTACCAGGTAAACATTTACCTGTGCATGTAATAGAGTAATATTGTCCCCGGGTATTCAGTAAGTCAGCGTATACCCCCCGTATCTCAAAGTGAAACTATCATAATTGGATTAATGAAAAATGATATTCACGCATAAGTGTAAACCCTGTGATTCTTATCTAATGATCCTATAACAAATCAATTGGTACATACTTCACTTGATCTTTATTCTATATATAGCTATAACAATAAGGTTGTCTGAATTGATTTGT
>JBILNH010000121.1:0-7491 GCA_044375095.1 Crocinitomicaceae bacterium | reverse complement strand
GTTAGAGTATTCATTTTCTGGTCCGAATCTAAGAGCAGCTGGTGTTGACTATGACGTGCGTGTGATGAATCCATATTCCTCTTATGAAGATTTCGATTTTATCATACCTGTAGGTACTCAAGGTGATACCTACGATCGTTTTCAAGTTCGGCAAGAAGAGATTCGTCAAAGTTTACGCATCATCGAACAAGCATACAACAATTTACCTGAAGGATCTTATAAAGGCGATGTTCCTGATTTTTACCTTCCTCCGAAAGAAGACGTTTACAATAACATGGAGGCGTTGATTTACCACTTCAAAATAGTGATGGGTGAAACCGATGTTCCAAAAGGTGAAGTATACCATGCGGTTGAAGGTGGGAATGGTGAATTGGGGTATTACCTCATTTCAGATGGAGGTCGATCACCTTACCGTCTCCAATTCCGACGACCTTGTTTTATCTATTATCAAGCTTACCCGGAAATGATTACCGGACAAAATATCAGTGATGCCGTTCTTACATTAAGTAGTTTGAATGTAATTGCAGGTGAATTAGACGCTTAAGTTATGGGAAGTACACACATCGATCTTTCAAAAAGACATACCGAAAAACCGGCATTTAGTCCAGAACGAATGTCCGAAGTTCAAGCACTTATTGCGCAGTATCCTGAAGGTAAACACAAAAGTGCGCTTATTCGAATCTTACACATGGCCGAAGAGGATTTCGGTGGATGGTTGAGTATTGAAACAATGGATTACGTCGCTGAAATTTTAACTATTCAGCCGATTGAGGTATATGAAGTAGCTACGTTTTATACCATGTTTAATCTTGAACCGACCGGAAAGTATGTGTTTGAGGTTTGCCGCACAGGTCCATGTATGCTGGTTGGAAGCGATCAGATCATTGAGTACATTGGTGAAAAGTTAGACATCAAAGTAGGTGAAACAACCACTGACGGTATGTTTACACTCAAAACGGCAGAATGTCTTGGTGCATGTGGATATGCGCCAATGTTGCAATGCGGCAAAAAGTACCACGAACATTTAACAAAGGAGCGCGTAGATGAAATCATTGCATCTTACCGTGCTGGCGAAGTTCCAAATTGATCTTAAGCTATGGGAAGAAGATTACTCTTAGAACACGATAACGTACCCGGAATAGAAACGTTTGAGGTATACCGCAAACAAGGCGGCTACCGATCAGTGGAAAAAGCATTAAAATCCATGTCGCCTGAACAGGTGGTGGAAGAAGTTCAAAAGTCTGGTCTCCGCGGTCGTGGTGGTGCTGGATTCCCAACTGGAATGAAATGGTCGTTTTTGGCAAAACCCGAAGGAGTTCCACGTTACTTATTATGTAATGCGGATGAATCTGAACCAGGAACGTTCAAGGATCGTTACTTGATGGAGAAAATCCCACATTTATTGATTGAAGGTATGATTGTTTCCAGCTACGCGTTGGGTGCAAATACATCGTATATCTACATTCGCGGTGAGTACATGTGGGTACTCGATATTCTTGAAAAAGCAATAGCTGAAGCATATTCAAATGGATTTCTTGGTAAAAACATTTTAGGTTCGGGCTATGATTTAGACCTTTATGTCGCTCCGGGTGGAGGTGCATATATTTGTGGTGAAGAAACAGCCTTGATTGAATCCCTCGAAGGAAAACGTGGTAATCCACGAATGAAACCGCCATTTCCTGCAGTGAAAGGACTATGGGGTTGTCCAACCGTTGTAAATAACGTGGAAAGTATCGCTGCAGTCGTGCCGATTGTAAACGATGGTGGTGATGAATACGCCAAAATAGGTCTTGGTAAAAGTACAGGTACAAAATTGATCTCAGCAGGAGGTAATTTGGTTCGTCCTGGAGTTTACGAAATTGAAATGGGTATCACGGTAGAAGAATTCATCTACGGAGACGATTATTGCCGCGGTATTGCAAATAATAAAAAATTAAAGGCGTGTGTTCCTGGTGGTTCATCGGTTCCTATTTTGCCTGCGCACCTGGTAACCAAAACGGCTGCTGGTGAAGATCGCCTAATGACCTATGAAAGTTTGGCAGATGGAGGTTTCGCATCTGGTTCAATGCTTGGTTCTGGTGGATTCATAGTTTTTGATGAAGATCAATGTATCGTAAGAAATACGTGGAATTTTGCACGTTTTTACGCGCATGAATCGTGTGGACAATGTTCACCATGCCGCGAAGGAACAGGTTGGATGGAGAAAGTACTTTACCGACTTGAACACGGTCAAGGTAATATGAGAGATATCGATTTGTTGGCTGAAATCAACAAGAAAATTGAAGGAAATACGATTTGTCCGCTTGGTGATGCTGCGGCATGGCCAGTTGCTGCTGCAATTCGCCATTTCCGTGAGGAATTTGAATGGCACGTGACACATTCGGAAGAAGCTCAAAAAAGAAATTACGGACTATTGAAAGAAGTGGCTTCGGCCTAAACGAATAATACAACTGGTTATGGTTAAAGTTACCATTGATGATGTACAGATTGAGGTAGAACCGGGAACAAGCATCCTGAATGCAGCTCGTCAAATCGGCGGTGATGTTGTTCCACCTGCAATGTGTTACTACAGTAAGTTACCGGGTACAGGTGGGAAATGCCGCACCTGTTTGGTGGAAGTAGCGCAAGGTTCTGAAAAAGATCCACGTCCAATGCCAAAACTTGTGGCTTCTTGCTCAACACCTGTAATGGACGGAATGGTGGTGAAAAATAAAACGAGTGAACGCGTACACGATAATCGTGGAGGTGTTGTCGAGTTTTTATTGATTAATCACCCATTGGATTGCCCAGTTTGTGATCAAGCAGGGGAGTGCCATTTGCAGGATTTAGGTTATGAACATGGATCTGCAAAGACGCGTTATGAAGAAGAGCGCCGTAAATTCGATCCGATTGATATTGGTAATAAGATCAAACTGCATATGAACCGCTGTATTCTTTGTTACCGGTGTGTGCATGTAGCCAATCAATTAACAGATAAGCGCGTGCATGGTGTACTTCACAGAGGAGAACATGCGGAAATCAGCACATATATTGAAAATGCGATAGAAAATGACTTCTCCGGAAACATGATTGATGTTTGTCCGGTTGGTGCGTTAACGGATAAAACCTTCCGATTTAAAAGTCGTGTATGGTTTTTGAAGCCAATGGATGCGTCATGTTCGTGTACAAAGTGTTCAGGAAAAGCTGTTGTATGGATGTTTGGAAATGAAATTTACCGAGTAACAGCCAGAAAAGATGCTTACGGTGAGGTAGAAGATCAAGACGGAAAAGCAGGATGGATTTGCAATGACTGTCGCTTCGATAGAAAGGATGTGAGTAATTGGACAATAGAAGGTCCAAGAAAAATTAATCGTCATTCTGTCATTTCTCAAGGACATTATTTAAGTCCGCGTGATACTCAAAAACAATTGACTGATGGAAACAAGTGAATGGATTGAAAAATTTGCGTTAATCGTCATACTTTTCCTTGTTACATTAGGAATAGCTGCATATTTAACGTATTTCGAAAGAAAAGTAGCGGCTTGGTTTCAAGATCGTATTGGTCCAGATCGTGCAGGCCCTTTTGGAATTTTACAACCCCTTGCCGATGGTGGGAAATTATTCTTTAAGGAGGATTTCATCCCATTCGCTGCAGAGAAATGGTTGTTTATTCTAGGACCAGGTATCGCCATGTTTACTGCATTAATGACAGGAGCTGTTATTCCTTGGAGTACTGATCTGGTACTTTTTGGACAGGAGATTGCACTTCAGGTGGCTGATGTCAACATCGGAATATTATTCATCATGGGATTCCTTTCTATCGGTGTCTACGGAATCATGATCGGTGGATGGGCATCGAACAACAAGTATTCCCTATTCAGTGCGATTCGTGCGAGCTCTCAAATGATTTCATATGAATTGGCCATGGGAATAGTGGTAATTACTATTGTCATGATGTCCGGAAGCCTCAGTTTGAGAGACATTACCAATGCTCAACATGGCATGAATTGGAATGTGTTCTACCAGCCTGTTGCGTTTATCGTGTTCTTTATTTGCGCGCTTGCAGAAACGAATCGTGCACCATTTGATTTGCCAGAATGTGAAAGTGAGTTGATAGGTGGTTACCATACCGAATACGGTTCCATGAAAATGGGATTCTACCTCTTTGCTGAATACGTGAGTTTGTTTACGTCGTCAGTAGTAATAGCGGTGCTTTTCTTTGGAGGATATAATTTCCCAGGAATGGATTATTTTGAAGGAAATACACTAGCGTTACTTGGATTAGGTGCACTATTCCTTAAGACATTCTTTTTTGTATTCGTTTTCATGTGGATTCGTTGGACTTTGCCGCGTTTCCGTTTTGATCAATTGATGCACTTAGGTTGGAAAAGCCTTATCCCCATTTCACTTATAAATATGTTGATTACTGGAATAGTGACTGCATTTAACGAAGGCTGGTTTTAATCAATAGGAAATGACTATGCAAAGTTTATCCAATAGAAAAAAAGTGGTATCCAAAAAGGAAATGACCTTTATGGAACGCATTTACCTTCCTGCCATTTTTGGAGGAATGTGGATTACATTCAAGCACCTTTTTCGTAAAAATAATACGTTAAAGTATCCCGAAGAAACACGTGAATTCGCGCCTGTTTATCGCGGTCAACATGTGCTGAAGAGAGATGAAGAAGGTCGTGAAAACTGCACGGCTTGTGGATTGTGCGCAGTAGCTTGTCCTGCTGAGGCAATTACAATGGTTGCAGGTGAACGCGAACGAGGTGAAGAAAACCTTTACCGAGAAGAAAAATATGCCGAAGTATACGAAATCAATATGCTTCGTTGCATTTTTTGTGGATTATGTGAAGAAGCATGTCCTAAGGAAGCTATTTTCTTAACCGATCGAATTGTTCCATCTAACTTTGAACGCGATGGATTTGTCTATGGAAAAGATAAGTTGGTGGAGTCTATGGATGACCGAATTGATATCACAAAACGCCAACATACCGGTAAACGAGGAGTAATATGAGTTTAGAATTAATCGCAACCCTACTCGGGGGATTGACCATCGGTTCGGCATTGATGGTTGTCATCAGCAAACATCCTGTAAGAAGCGTGCTGTATTTAGTACTCACGTTTTTCTTGATTTCCTCCAATTACATATTAATGAATGCGCAGTTCATTGCCATTGTGAATATCATTGTTTATGCTGGAGCAATAATGGTACTTTTCCTTTTTGTACTCATGTTGCTCAATCTAAATACGGAAAATGAACCGAAAAGTACGTTGTTAGTAAAAGTGTCTGCTGTAGTTGCTGGCGGACTTCTCTTTACAGTGTTAATTGCGGCTTTAAGGGAAGGTGTGGTCATGGCTCAGCCAGGAATTGTAGATGCCAACGATCAAGGTTTAGTTGAAAATCTTGGCAGGTTATTGTTCACGAAATACGTGCTTCCATTTGAAGTGTCTTCTGTACTATTTATTGCCGCAATGGTGGGTGCAGTGCTTATGGCGAAACGCGAAAAACAAACAGTAGATTAATATGGTATTGTCAAGTATTTTTCAGCAAGGGGTATCGATTGAGTACTATATAGTACTTAGTTCGGTATTGTTTATTATTGGTGTTGTTGGTGTATTGACCAGAAGAAATGCCATAATTCTCCTTATGTGTATCGAATTGATGTTAAATGCAGTAAACCTTTTGTTGGTCGCTTTCTCCACCTATTTCGGAAAGGCTGACGCTCAAATTTTCGTCTTTTTCATCATGGTGGTCGCAGCAGCAGAAGCAACAGTGGGATTATCCATCCTGATTCTTGCCTACAGAACATTACGTACCACAGATGTTGGAATCTTTAATAAATTAAAAGGTTAATCCATGTCAACAGCTCAATTGATAATTACGATTCTAGCACTGCCTCTGTTTGGTGCTTTAATCAATGGAACCGTCGGTAAACATTTGCCGAAAGTAGTGGTGGGGTCAATCGCAACAGGTGTGATGTTTGCTTCATTTGCGCTCGCATTAACAGTGTTCTTAGGCTTGCACAAACAAGAGTTTATTCACTTGTTTACCATGCTCTCTTTTGATTTTCTGCAATTAAATGCACGTTTACAAGTAGATTCACTTTCCATTTGGATGACAATGATTGTGACAGGCGTTGGTGCGTTGATTCACTTGTTTTCTATGGGATACATGAGTCATGATAAAGGATACCACAAATTCTTTACCTATTTGAACTTGTTCATTTTTGCGATGCTAATTCTTGTGTTAGGCAGCAATTATTTCATGTTGTTTTTTGGATGGGAAGGTGTTGGAATCTGTTCTTACTTGTTAATCGGATTTCATTATTCCGATAAAGAGAAAGGCATGCTTAACGGTTTAGCAGCTCGCAAAGCGTTCATCATGAACCGTATTGGAGATTTGGGATTGTTAATCGCATTGTTCCTTATGCTCATTCATTTCGGATCGCTAGAATATGCGGATATAGCGAATCAAGTATTGGCTGAAGGATTTACGATTTCAGAATGGGCTATACTCGGTATTACCTTGTTCTTATTTGTTGGGGCGACCGGAAAATCTGCACAGATTCCATTGTTTACTTGGTTGCCTGATGCAATGGCCGGTCCCACTCCAGTATCTGCGTTGATTCACGCTGCAACAATGGTAACGGCTGGTATATTTTTAGTTGTACGTTCTAATTTCTTGTTTGAGCTCGCTCCTTTAACGCAAGATATCATGTTGTACATCGGTTTGGCGACTTCTTTGGTGGCTGCGTTTATAGCCTTAAGACAAAACGACATCAAAAAAGTATTGGCTTATTCAACCGTATCTCAACTTGGGTTGTTATTTGTAGCTCTCGGAATGGGAGCATACACCGCTGCCATGTTTCACGTTACCACACATGCCTTTTTCAAAGCTTTATTATTCTTGGGATCAGGAAGTGTCATTCACGCGATGAGCGATGAGCAAGACATTCGAAAAATGGGTGGATTGAAATCATACATTCCTATTACTCATATCACTTTTCTAATTGGAACACTTGCGATCGCAGGTTTCCCATTACTATCAGGTTTCTATTCGAAAGACGAGATTTTAGCACATGCGGTTATCCACAGCCCTGTGCTGTATGGAGTATTAATGGTTTCTGTTGCAATGACAGCAATTTATATGTTCAGAATGTATTTCTTGGTTTTCCATGGTTCTTTCCGCGGAAGCGATGAAGTGAAAAGTCATGTACATGAGAGTCCACTAAATATGACTATTCCATTAATGGTTTTAGCCATTCTATCGGTTATTGGAGGTGCGTTAAATCTCCCAGGAGTCATCTTGAAGAATGGTACACACTGGATGTCTCATTTCCTTGAGCATGGAACGGTTGGTTTAGATAAAATTCATACCGAGCACCTGACAAGTTCGCAAGCCATGTTATTGATGGGTGCGGCAGTGGTAATGACGTTGATCATTTTGTACGTGACCTTTGTTGTGTATGTTAAACGCTCCTCACTAGCAAAAGAAGATAACCA
>JBILNH010000086.1:0-10103 GCA_044375095.1 Crocinitomicaceae bacterium | reverse complement strand
TTCCAATAATAGCATTAACGGAACATGGTCACCTGCTGTGAATAATACAACAACAACAACGTATACCTTCACGCCAACTACTGGTCAGTGTGCTACAACAGCAACGATGAGTGTGACAGTGAACCAACCAGTTACGCCAACATTCACGCAAATTGCTCAAATTTGTAATGGTGGATCGTTTACACTTCCGCTGACCTCCAATAATAGTATTACCGGTACATGGTCACCTGCTGTGAATAATACAACAACAACGACGTACACCTTTACACCAGCAACGGGAGCATGTGCTACGACAGCTACGATGACGGTTAGTGTGGGACCTCCTGTAACACCAACATTCACGCAAGTTGCTCCGATTTGTAGCGGTGGAACAATTTCACTTCCAACTGCTTCATTGAATGCAATTAACGGAACATGGTCGCCTGCTGTGAATAATACCACAACAACGACATATACCTTCACGCCAGCTGCGGGAGCTTGTGCGACGACAACTACGATGAGTGTGACTGTTAATCCTAACATTACTCCGACGTTTACACAAGTAGCTGCCATTTGTAGTGGTGGATCGTTTACACTTCCAACTGCTTCATTGAATGCAATTAACGGAACTTGGTCACCGGCCGTGAACAATACCGCAACAACGACTTACACCTTTACACCAACAGCAGGAACTTGTGCTACAACGGCAACGATGAGTGTGACGGTTAACCAGCCGGTTACGCCAACATTCACGCAAGTAGCTCCGATTTGTAATGGTGGAACAATTTCACTTCCTACTACTTCGAACAACAGTATTACTGGAACGTGGTCGCCAGCTGTGAATAATGCGGCTACAACAACGTATACATTTACACCAACTGCTGGACAGTGTGCCACAACTGCAACGATGAGTGTGACAGTGAACCAACCGGTTACGCCAACATTCCCAAGTGCAGGACCGTTCTGTTTGAACGATATATTGCCACAAGTCATGTTGCCAACTACATCGCTTAATGGGGTGAATGGATCGTGGAACCCGGGTATGCTTTCAACGGCAACGGCTGGAAACTTTACGTACACTTTTACACCTAATGCAAGTGAATGTGCCCTTCCGTATTCAATGACGGTGACCGTGAATGATCCGATTGTACCAAGCTTTAACCAATTGGCGCCGCTTTGTTCTGGAGCAAACTTTACGCTTCCAACCACTTCAACTAATTCCATTTCAGGATCGTGGTCGCCGGCGATTAATAATACGGCAACAACCACCTATACATTTACGCCTAATGCTGGGGGTTGTGCTACAACGGCAGTTATGACTGTTGAGATTGGTGCACAGATTTTACCATCGTTTGTGCCTGATGTTACCACTGGATGTATTGCATTAACAGTAAACTTCACCAATACATCTGCTAACTCGGTGAACTGTAGTTGGAATTTTGGAAACGGAACTTCGCAGGCAGGGTGTGGACCGGTAAGTGCGACATTCACTGCTGCAGGATGTTACGACATCACCTTAACTGTAACCGATATTAATGGGTGTTCAGGAACACTGACAGCGAACAACTTAATTTGTGTGGAAGATACACCGGATGTCTCGTTCAATCCGTCAACAGGTGTGATCAGTCAGCTCAATACAACGGTGAACTTCAACAACACCACGACAGGAGCAGTAAGCTACGATTGGGATTTTGGTGACAATTTTGGATCTGTTGAATTCGAACCAACACACACCTATCCTGATGAGCCAAATGGCTATACCGTAACGCTTATTGCAACTTCTGCTGCAGGATGTATCGATAGTGCCAGTGCGTATATTCAGTACAATGAAGAGCTTATTTTCTACATCCCAAATACATTCACTCCGGACGATGACATGTACAACCAAACGTTCAAGCCTGTATTTACTTCAGGATTTGATCCGTACGATTACAACCTGTTCATCTACAACCGCTGGGGAGAACTCATCTTTGAATCGAAGGATGCCAACTTCGGATGGGATGGAACTTATGGAATTGGAAGCCAAAACCGAAAAGCTCAAGATGGGGCATACACTTGGAAAATTGAGTTCAAAACACTGCAAAGTGACGAACGTAAAAGAGTTACTGGTCACGTGAATTTAATTCGGTAGTTAGGAAATGCAGCGCTTAAAACCATCGCTATTACTATTTGAAATAAAAACTATTTCAGTGTATATACAACCGTTTATATTCTTATTAACTACAATTCTTGTATCCCTTCATGCATTAGCACAACCTGTAACATTTAACTTCACCGGAAATGTTCAATCATGGACAGTTCCTCCTTGCGTAACAAGCATTACCATTACTGCCGCTGGTGCAAAAGGTGGTGGAGGTGCAGCTGGTGGTAACGGAGCAATTGTAACAGGTACACTTGCAGTTACACCTGGACAAGTATTACAAATAAGGGTTGGAGGTACGGGAAGTTGCACGGGAACATGTGCCGGAGGATATAACGGAGGTGGAAATGGCGATCCTGGTTCATGGAACTCTTGTGGTGGTGGTGGCGCTAGTGATGTACGCATTGCTCCTTATGGTATAGCAAATCGAATTATTGTTGGATCCGGAGGCGGGGGAAGGGCCGGAGGCACCCCAACTACTGCTGCTGGCGGTGCCGGTGGTTGTGCTACTGGAACAGCGGGAATAGGAAGTTTTGGAGGAGCCGGAGCTGGTGGAACTCAAACTACCGGTGGAGCAGGTGGATTTCCATACGCGACACCAGGAACGAACGGACAAGCAGGTTCACTGGGACAAGGTGGAAATGGAGGAATAGATAACTGTGCGAGTTCAGCAAGCGGCGGCGGCGGCGGCGGTGGACTTTATGGTGGTGGGGGCGGTGGCCCAGATTGCATATCGCTAACGAGCTACATAGGCGGCGGCGGCGGCGGCGGCGGATCAAGTCTTATCCCTCCAGGAGGAACATGTAGCGCTGGAACTAATTCTGGTCCGAATGGATACGTGACTATTAATTATACTGTTGGAGGCGCACCTGCAACTGCCACGAATACTGGTCCATATTGTGAAAATGCAACTATACAACTTAACACATCGGGTGGAGGAACTTATAGCTGGAGTGGTCCAAATGCGTTCACTTCAACAAATCAAAATCCAACTATAACGGGAGCAACTTTAGCTGCTGCAGGAACATATACGGTTACAATTACAAATCCAGGATGTGTCACAACTGCAACTACAACCGTTGTGGTAAACGCATTACCTATTGTAAATGGTGGATTAGACCAAGTTGTCTGTTCTGGAACGTCTGTTACTCTTAATGGTTCTGGTGCGGCGAATTATTCATGGAATAATGGAATAACCAATGGCGTTTCATTTATACCTTCTGTTGGAACAATCACCTATACCTTGACAGGAACATCAAATGGATGTTCATCCACAGATGATGTTGTGGTAACCGTTAATCCATTGCCAACAGTTAATGCAGGAACAGATCAAACACTATGCGCAGGGAATTCGGTTACGTTAACAGCACAGACAAATGGTACAGCAAGTTCAGTTACCTGGACGAATGGTATTACTGATGGTGTAAGTTTTATACCTACTACTTCGGGCAATTATGTAGTAACGGCACAAACAAGCGCTGGATGTTCGGCAACTGATGATTTAAATATTACAGTAAATCCACTTCCAATAATTGAGGCAGGTCCGAATCAAACGATATGTCTTGGGTCCTCAATAACACTTTTAGCAACTGGCGGGAACACCTACTCATGGACGAATGGTGTGATTAATGGTCAACCATTTTTACCTTCATTAGGAACGCTGACGTATGTTGTAACTGGTACCAATGGACAAAACTGTTCCGCAGCAGATTCATTGATAGTGACAGTAAATCCAAATCCTACTCCTTTAATCACTGGCGCGTCAACCTATTGTCCTAGCAGTCCTCCAACGCTTACAACCTCCTTACCTTATTCAACTTATTTGTGGTCAACCGGATCAACGATAGCAACGACAAGTGTCAACCAGACGAATAATCCTATTACAGTTCTAGTTACAAACTCATTCAATTGTAGTGGATCATCTGCACCATTTACAGTTACAGAGCTTCCAGCAATAACAACGACTTCTAACCTATCTATTTGTCAAGGAAATTCTATTGTAATTCACGGAACAAGTCAATCCACTGCTGGTGTATACACAGGTAACTTCGTAAGTATTCTTGGTTGTGACTCCACATCCATTGTGACGCTTACTGTGCTTCCTTTACCAACCGTTTTGGCTGGACAAGATGTTTCGGAATGTAGTGGGACATCTGTCACGCTCACTGGTTCCGGTGCAACAACTTATTCTTGGACAGGAAACATTACAAATGGTGTGGCTTTCAATCAGGCAGCTGGAACAGTTACATATACCGTCACAGGAACAGATAACAACGGATGTGTTTCAACAGATCAGGTGATTGTTGCAGTATTTAATTTACCACAAATTGATGCAGGAATAGATCAAGGAATTTGTCCTGGAGAACAAGTTGTTTTAACTGGCACAGGAGGAGTTAATTACACTTGGAATAATGGAATTACTGATGGAATACCATTTAATCCGACAACAAGTCAAACATATACAGTTACTGGTACAGATGTAAATGGATGCAGTAATACAGATAATGTGAACATCACAGTATACTCAAATCCTACCGTTAATGCTGGAATTGATCAAATTGTATGTGTCGGCGATATCGTAACCCTTTCAGCGCTTGGAGCAACGACATATAGTTGGTCTGGAGGTATCAACAATGGAGTCCCATTCACACCAAATGAGGGAAGTGAAGTGTATTCAGTTACAGGCACAGACAACAACGGTTGTATTGGTACAGACGACGTAACTGTTACTGCCTTAGCAAGTCCGACTGTAACCTTCAACAGTGACCTCTCAAACGGGTGTGCACCTTTAACGGTAACGTTAACTTCAACAGGAGATCAAGGTACAGCAGTAAATTGGAATTTTGGAGATGGTACCTCATCAACTGTTAGTGGAATCACGACACACACCTACTCAACAGTTGGTTGCTTCGATGTCACATTATCTGTCACAAACGCAGCAGGATGTATATCAAGTCTAACAGATAATAATATGATTTGTGTAGAAGGTCCGCCTAATATTGCATTTTTTGCTACACCATCTATCATATCAGAATTTAACTCAACTGTTCAGTTCATTAATAACACATCTAATGCGAGCAATTACAGTTGGGAATTTGGTGATGGAACAGGATCGATAGAATCGGAACCTAATCATACGTATCCAAGTGAAGTTGGAAATTACACCGTGACACTAACAGCCGCAAGTCCAAACGGTTGTATTGATTCAGCATCGATTGCCATTGTTTATGAAGAAGAAGTGATTTTTTATGTGCCAAATAGTTTCACTCCAGATGGTGACATGTACAATCAAACGTTTCAACCCGTATTTACCTCTGGTTTCGATCCGTTTAATTTCTCGTTAACCATCTACAATCGTTGGGGGGAATTAATCTTCGAATCAATGGACGCAACTGTTGGTTGGGATGGTACATACGGAGGTAAGTTAGTTCAAGAAGGAACATATACCTGGAAAATCAATTTTAAAGCACCGAATAACGACAATAAGTTTGAACATTCCGGACATGTCACCTTTCTTAGGTAATTGAATAATCCTTACATCGAAGCAAGCTTTTGTTAAATGAGTACTTATTAACTTAAAAGATTTACGTTTAGTTTTTAGGAGGAGGATTGATTAAAGCATTTATGTTGGTTGTTCGCTGCTTTATAGTAGTGTTAATCTGGTTTACTTCTGACTGAAGTTTCTGTATATCTGATTCAAATTTTTCAACCATCTTCCAATCCGGAGCGCACGACACGATCACCGTTTTTCCTTGAGTATCAGCAATGAACTTGTTTATTATAGTTGAAAGATTCACCATTACTTGAGCGAGCAAGGGTTCCTGATCTTTTATAATTAACCATTCCTTTTGCACAAGACCGCACATTTCAGCCTTGTTGAGCTGATTGTTAAGTATGAACATCGTGACTTGTCCTTCGTACTTGCGAATTTCCTCTTTTGCATTCAATGCATTTTTTTCAGACTTTGATAATTCATCCGTTGCTTTCTTATTATATGAGGGGATATCGCATTTTTTAAGGGTTGGGCTGACTGTATTCGTTACGAAAGTTTGAAATACAGCTGCTTCTTTTTGAAGCAACTCACTTTTATCCTCGTATACTGAGATACTTGATTTATAGAGCTTTTTAGTGGATTTTAATTTATCCCATTCATCAGTGCCTGAAGTCAATTGTTTCTTTCCCTTGGAATAATTAAGAAAATCCAAATATTCTTTTTGAACACTCGAATTAATTGATTCTAACTCCTTAATACTCGCATTTAAATGAGCCATCTTTCGCTCAGCCTCTGTATAAGGTGATTTTGAGGATTCACACTGGAAGCTCTGGTATTCCGCCGTAAACAGCTGAAATTCCTTTCTAACTTTAGTTATATTCTTTCCGAATTGATCGGCTGTTTGCTTGAGGTTTTTTTGAATGTCAGCAGTCGTATAAACCAATTTACAACTCGTGGTTAGAAGAACTAATAGTAACGATTGAAAAAGAAGGGATTGCATATGTGTAGTAGTTGAATATCCGCAAAGGTAGAAATTGCATCGTACCAATCACGTTTTAATTCACTGCATCACATCTCTCCTTAAGAAGGGAAATCTATCACGTCTACAACCAAGAAAACATCGCATCAATATCCTCAGGTTTCATCCATTGGCCTACACGTTGCTTCAAGAATTCTTTCAATTGGTTCTCTGTATAGATTTCTTTTCCTTTTTCAGAATATTCAAGGACAGCTTTTAGTGTTTCCTGCGCTTTTACCTCTTTGGCAAAATATATTACACCCCCATCTTCAGTTGCAAGTCCCAAAATCGCGCCTGGCAGACCTTCAAAACCTTCCGGACCGAATGAAGGAACAATCTCAGCAGCAAACCACGCGTAAATTCGAGTAGAATCATTCATTTCCCAAATGGCTTTACGACAATTATATCCACTTATGATCCTTTTATTCTCTGTAATTTTCCATTTACGTGAATCCATTGAATCTTTCACATAAATGGCATTCCCCCACATGTCCATTGCGATGAACTTTTCACGCGAATTTAAATTTTGATAAACTGTATTCTTTTGCGTGAGGAATTTCATAAACCCATCAATTTTCTCTTCATCTTCAATTGGACGAAAAACACAAGAAGTATCATTGAAGAGCAATTCAAAGTTCTCAATACGGTACTTGTTCTGTTCTGTGATAAAATTTTTCATTCGAGGGTTGTCCCCAAATCGCTTTTTCAAATTCGTTTTGCGTTCAAAGACGATTCTCCCGGAAGAAAATTGTTGTCCAAACGCTACAAAATTGCACGCTAGGACAATCAAAATCGATGATAAATGTTTAATGCCAGCCATTTGATTCTTCTTCTTTAGTTTTACGATTATTGAAACGGAAGGTCGCTTTTAACAAAAAGTACCTTGAAATAATTGTCGTGCGGTAGTCAGTAACTAGGTTATTCGTTACATCACGTCGCGCATTGATGTTTTGATTGAGGATGTCATTACCCACAATTGATATTTTTAAGTTTTGTGTGGGCAGGAATTTTTTACTTATCTCAGCATCAAGAATGAAAAAATCTGTATCAAAGAAACCTTCTCCTGGTTGATCGTTTCGTGTATAATTACCTGAAACTTCTATTCCAAATCCTTTCGGTAAACGCCATTCTACATCCAACGAATAATTTTGCGTGGTAAATGGCGTATTCGATACAGAACTCAATGAGCTAATCGGATTATTGTATGCAAACAACCCCGACAAGGTTATTTCCAGTGAATCCCAAATGAACTCAACTTGTAACTCTGGTGCGATACGGTAGTTATCCGTTGTATTTTCTAATGTCCCGATGAAGTTCTTTGTCCGATTAAACGAAGCTTGTAAACTCGGCTGGAATTCAATCTTTCTATCCAAAATAGGGTATCCTCCGCCTACCCAAACGGTAGAAGAAAGGTTTCCGTCAACATTAATTGTTTTTGATAGTTGACGACCGAACTGATCAAAAAACGTCTGTGTCCCAAAGCCATCATTAATCAAGTTAAATGATCCACCAGCCCAAATGTATTTACCAGACATTAATGACCATTTGTTATAATTGATCATCAACTGATGCACATAATTCGGAACTAAATCAGGATTTCCGATTTGAATGCGATTTGGATTGGTATTGTCGGGAATAGGCTGTAAATCATTGATCGATGGCTGCTGAGAGCTGGTAGTATAATTCACCCTGAAATTCTGGCTCATACTTGGCTTGAATTCGTACTTGAATTTCGGAAGGATATTGTTAATATCTTGTTGTACTATAGAGTCTGTGACTAGGTTAATATTGTCAATGGCAATATTTCGAACAAATGTACCCGCACTAATTGTATGGTTCTTATACTGATAAATCAGTTCAACCCCAGCACGGTGCTGCACACGGAAGTTATCAAAATTATTCGATAAATCCTCACGTAACGCCGTATATTGACCACTCACAGCATCAAAAGTTGTTCGGTCCTGGTTGGATTTACCGTTCTCATACAAGTAATTTAAATTGACTTTGAATAGCTTAGAGAGCGGCTCAAAATAAGAAACTGTTCCAATGTGCGTCAAAGAGTTGTTAATGTTCTTTTTCTCCTGATCGATAACAGTAGAACTATCCGTGAATTGAAGGTAACTTGCGGACGATTTCAGGAAACCATCACTCTCAGTTTCTTCATAACTCAGGTCGTATCGAACCTCGAGCTCACGGCGTTTCTTTTTGAATTTTCTATACAATCGAGCCGTATTGTTAAACCGCGTACCTGAAGACTCATTGGTATTGTTGATTTCAGTAGCAAGTGATTTCAATCCTTCTTCTCCCGTAAATGTCGATAAATCTGTGTTTTCAGTTAGTGCGCTTTCAAGTCGGAATGAAGGTTTGATTTCGATCAAGGTCAATGAATCGATTTGACTATTCACTGATAAATTGATGTTGTGCGATTGGTTCAAGGTGTAGTTTCTGGTCGAGTCATCAGAAAAATAGGTGGTATCAGCCAAAAAGTACTGTGTCCTACTCGACGAACGTGCATCCAATCGGTCATTGTAAAAAGAATAGTTGAACAATACATTGGTATTCTGGTTCTTACCAAACTTTTCCGTGTAGTAGATTCCTGCTTTCAAGGTTTGTGGAATTCCGCCGTTATTGTCTTCATTGTCAGCATCCCAAAAATTACCATTCGCACCTCGTTCATTACTTAATCCGAACTTATTCAGTTCTCCCCTACCGAAACTCGATCTTGGTGTATTTGAACCCAAAGCAAACACAGATATTTTTTGTTTTCCACTGAACTTATTGAAGAGTAATTCTGCTTCATAAAACGGTCGCGTCCCTGCGAAATTTTCCAGAGGAGTGAGTGCCAAATCGGAAGCTGCTGCCACACGTCCGAAATACCCCTTTTTAGCATCTTCTTTCAGTTTTAAGTCTATGACATTGAGTTCTTGTTCCGACCCACCGATGGTTTCAGTATCCTTTTTCTTGTATACCTGAACTTGTTCAACACCATCTGCGGCTAGATTTTTTGTCGCTACTGTTGGATCAGCGCCGAAAAATTCATCTCCATCAACTAACACCTTATCAATTTGCTGACCTTGAGAGGTGATATTTCCATCTTTGTCTACCTTAATTCCCGGCAATTTCTTGAGCAAATCTTCAACAACTGCTCCTTCTGCCACTTTAAATGAATCGGCTACATAGACCAACGTATCTCCTTTGTAATAAATTGGATTTTTGTTGGCATAAATCATAATCTCCTGCAGTTCTTTCGATTTTTCAGGCATACGGATAGATGGAATCTTTACATCATAATCTTCTTTAGTACCGAAAATAAATATCGACTTATCGTCATAACCCGGATGAGATATAATTAACGTAAGTGTATCAACAGGAAAACCTGTTAGTTGAAATAAGCCTTTATCATTTGTTCTTGTAAACCCGAGCAATAATGAATCTTTCACTCGCACGGCCATAACCATAGATTTGGAGAGTGG
>JBILNH010000045.1:0-15691 GCA_044375095.1 Crocinitomicaceae bacterium | reverse complement strand
TTTCATTGTTTGTCCCCAAGAAATTATTGGGAACATCATTAGAACCAAAATAATTGACCGTTTTATACTTCTATGCATAGCATCCGATTTTAGAGCGCTAAAGTACGGCTATTCAGAGAATGAGCAGGATAAAATTCCGCGAACGGTTAAAGTCTCGGATAATTGGTTGAAAAGGAACTACTTTTTACGCAATTTGATAGTGGACAATAGCTGATAGTTCATACCGGATACATCTTCAGCCTCTTGAAATTCAACTTCAAGCGGCGTTCCAATATACTTCCTTTCATTTGTTTTTAACTTCTCGATTATAGGATCTTTAAACGTAAGCGATAAAGATGAAACGAATCCGTTGGCTGAATTTTCTCCGACAAGAATGTAGTCCATATCGCCGTTTGTTATAAATCCCTGAAAGGTTGTTTCAAATTCACCTTCTTCATTCAATGCACGCATGGCACGATCAAATGAGCAGGCAACAGGCTTAATAGGTTGAAACTGTAAATTGGATAAATCCTCTTCGTAGAATGTTGTTCTTTCCTTGGATAATTTCACTTTGGGGACACTGTCGTAATAAGAAACCCGTTCGACAAATGTTGGTTTCTTGCGTTGTTCATCGTGGTAAACTTCTTTTGACGCAAAAAGTCGACCTTGTTGAAAGTAGAACGTTGAAGTGCCGTAATTTCCAGAGGCTACATCGTTGTAAAACTCTTCCATTTTCACTTCGTTTCCAAATTGATCAAAATAGACAATCGCCTGAACAGTGGAACCCGCATTGTTATTGAATGCCAAGCTTTTCATCCCCGTTAAATCTGGGTTGTTTTCGATTGTTGCAATAATCCGATCATACTCTTGCTCCATGGAGCTAGTCTTGGAATTATTGACACGCTTTTGAGTGTTAGATGGCGAATTGGATGTGCACGAGTACAATACGACTATGGAACACATTAAAAAGAAAGACCTCAATTTCATACGTAAATTTTGAGCTAAAACGACAGTTTAAACAAAAGTAACAAGAATTCATTCGCAAAGTCAAACAGACGACTTTTCGATTTAATTTGACCATTATTCATTGAATTATCCTCTAAATTTTTGTCTATTCTCTTTCAAAGTAGAAAAAATGACTATATTTGTAGTCCAGTTCGAAACAACGGTTTTAACTGCTAATTGAAATAAAGCAATAATACATTGCGGGGTGGAGTCAGCCACGGCTGAGTGCTCGTCGGGAGAAAAACCCGAATAAATTGAAATAAAGCAATAAAAATATATTGCGGGGTGGAGCAGTTGGTAGCTCGTCGGGCTCATAACCCGAAGGTCGCACGTTCGAGTCGTGTCCCCGCTACAAGGAAAACCTGAGTCATTTGGCTCAGGTTTTTTTATTGGATGAAACTGAATCAAGGCATAGCTTGAATGAAGGTTAAGTCAATAAAAAAATTAAGTTGCGCAGCAGCTTGGTTTTCCTTGTTAAGCCCCCATTTACGTCCATCCCGAAAAGTTTAGCTTTCGGGATATTCGTGTCCCCGCTACAAGGAAAAGCCAGTCAAATTTGACTGGCTTTTTTCATTTCAAGAAGTGTTGAAAGTTCACTTTCAAAAGCGAATGGGAATAGAAAAAGGAAGATCACGAAGTGGACTGAGCTTTTCCTTGTTAAGCCCCAATAACGTCCGTCCGAAATGAAATGAAATGAAATGGAGGATATTCCTGTCCCCGCTACAAGGCTTACCTAAGACATTTGGCTCAGATTCTTTTATTGAATGATAACCCAATCAAATAAACTGATTAAAGGAGTTTGCTGTTGCTATTCCTTGTTAAGTTGTGTTAGTTTTGCTGATTTTAAATACAAAAGTTATGGAACTATTAGGTGTTTTTTTGGTCGTAATTGTAATTGTAGTCAATTTGGTAATTTCCCAAGATTTAAACCCTTATCACTACATCATAAAGGGATTTGTTAGAAAGAACTTCAAATTTATAACAGAACACCGTTATGACGAGGTATTAAAGGGGGTGTCAAACAAACAATTAGAACATACTTTTGCTGGCGATAATTGTCTTGGTGGCACACGTCGTGATAAAGGAAGCTTGAAAAGGTGGTTTGAAAGAGTGGGAACCGTACTTCCAGACATTCAATTCGAAATTACAGACATTCAAGTAAAAGGAACACCTGCAAAAACGCTTGTTATTGCAAGATGGACTGCAACATGCAATTTGTTGAATGGCGATCCTTATGTAAACAAAGGAGTTCATTTTATTACTTTAAAATGGGGTAATGCAGTAAAGTTCCATGTATATGAAGATACTCAAACAGTTTCACATGGTTTAGAACTGCAATTTCAAGCAGGTATTATTGAAGCAAAAGCTCCAAAAATTGAGAGTTGAAAAAGTTTGCTAAAATTTAGTGAGATCCAATAAAAAACAAATCCTTAAATGAAAATAAACTTATACGTATTTCTGATTTTCACAGTTTTTATAATTCAATCATGTGGTATTAAAACGGCAAAAGAGGTTGGACTACATTTTTCCACGGATAACTCAAAACTACCAGATACGCTGAATTGGAAGTCGATTGGTTTTGCTAAGTAATTGATTAATCAAAAAGAAATGATCGTTGTTATTAGTGGTGGTTCAAATCCAATTCCACTAGACAAATGGGACGAATTTAAACCGTCATTACCTTATAGAAAAAATTTAGACCGGCATTTATTGTTTCAGCAAACGGCATTTTATCGTTCTCCAAATACGGATGTCAATTGTAAAGATGCTGAGTGCATTAAACAACGTGAATATAAAAAGTATACTTGGGTAGAAATGGCAAAACCGATTTGTGTAGATTTTGTAGGCGGTGAAACCAACATGCTCAAACCTGAAAAAGGACATTTGGTAATAAAAACCATTCAGAAATGTCAAACTGTAAGATTTGTGGATAGTATTTATCAACTCTCAGATAACAAAGGGAATTATTTTGTAATGCATGCCACAGAAAGCGGAAGACCAGACACAACAGTAGCTCTGCCAAATGGTTGGACACTGAAAAAAGTAATAATGAGAGAACCGTTGATTATATCACCATTTGGAGGTGGAAATGAATGTTACTACAATATTGTTGGAGACAATTTGGGACAAGGCTATCATCAATATATTTTTTCTGATTCCGTTTACCCACCAATAGAAAAATAATTTCATATTTATTGACTGATCTCCCTCAACCCCTTCCAAATCAGGTTCGTCGGCCGCGGCGGATCGATGTTCCTGTCTACTAAAAAGAAAAGCGCATTACGAAAGTGATAGCGCTTTTTCTTTTTACCCTCACTCTCAAACCCAAACTCACACTTTATTTCAGGCGCTTTTCTTTCAGTGCGAGAGCGGTGATTCGATAGAGAAAAGATTAAACCCGTTCATTCATGCAAGCTTTCTTTTCCTTGTCTATCCAAGAATAATAATCGAAATAATTCAATACTTTCCGTTCATATACTGACTCAAATAGACCATCAAAATCTGTTTTCAGTTTATCAAATTTTTTAACTCGTTCATATACTGGCTTTTCCTGAATTGACGGTAATTCCCTGATTATAAAACGTAGTATTTTCTTTTCAAACTTGAAGAATAAAGAATTCCTCTTGATGAATTCAGTGACAGAATTAGCAGTAGATACCATTAAATCAATCTCTCCGATCTCATAACATGTCAAAGAATATAGAATTCTTGAGTGTGTGTAAAAGTCAATCGTATAATCTTTGGTATATAACTTATGATAGATTTCATTAAAAATTCCAAATGCCTTTCTGAAATCATTGAAGTAGAAATAAGATTTTGCGAGGTCAAAATAGAAATTATTCAAACGAACTACAGAGAAGTTTTGTTTATTTTGTTCGATAAAGTACTCAGCTTCTAAAATCACTCTAGAACGAGATTTACTTGCTCTGTTTCTATTTAGATGGATCAACTTTGAAAGGTGCAGATAAAATAGACCATCTTGTTTGAATCGTTTGTTATGCTGTTTAACTATAAGTTCTGACATTTTTTTTGAAGCTTGGATATATGCTCCCCTACCCGATATGCTGGTCGCATTTAAATAATTATAAAATATTTGTAACGACGCATCTGGGAATAGTTTGATCTTTTCAGGTTTGGCAAGTAATAACTTGTAATTTTTGTAAGCAAATCGGTATGCTTTTCCCCAATCATTCTCTGAACCATATTTCCAATAATAAAGTGTATTGTATTGTATTGTCAATAAAAAACTATCTGTGGAAGATTTCTTACGCAAAATTTTGTCTTTAAATAGTTGTTCGATTTGTACTTGCTGAGCTTCTGTCCTTGAGAACATGTTTTGATCAAGGATATTTCTGAATTTTTCCTTGGTAGATTCAAAAGTCTTGAGGATTGCGTATTTAGTTGAGTAATAAATCAACTCTTCAATTATGAGTTGGGAATTTCTTTCATTAATATATTTCTGAAGAAATAACTCTTTCTCCAGTAGCGATAATAATTCTACATAATTCTCAGATTCCTTTACTCTGACTTTAATATCTGCGATCAAATGCCCAGCTTGTTTTACGAGTGATCTATCCAACAATACCTGAATGTTCCGCATTTCATTTTGAGTAGTGTAGGAAGATGCGTGGTAATCAGATAAGTGTTTTAAAATCCAGTAGTAGAGGTAGTGTTTTTTCACATCAAGTTTAGTTGATCTTGAAAATAAAGCAACTGAATTTTTTAATCCCTGCTCGTCGTATGCGTCCATGCGATAAATCAAGTCAATGATCCTGCCATATGCAGTTTGTTGACTCCCGACCTTTTTAGTTAAAGTTGACAGGTATCTCTTTTCATGAATGTTTAATGATTTAATTAGGTAAAATAGATCTTTATTCCGCAACATAAATTAATTAATATATTAATATTCAATATCATATACGAATATAGACATATACCTCATTTATGTAAAAAAATCCTTCGCATTAGGGTTATTTTTGTTTAATCTGGTGTATTCTTCTCTGATGACTTTGAAAAAGGACAGAATAAATCGAGTTGTTAAATTGATTAATAGGAACTAACTGATATGCCTTACAAAATATTTATAGTTTTTGCATTTTTAGGATGTCAGCTAAGCATTGGGCAAACTCTCCCTCAGCATTATTTTCACTTACCTGCAAATTCCGGAGTTAACAACCTGTTTTTTAATCAGTCAGCCTGTGAAAAATTTCAATTCATCTACTCTCAATCAGAAATTTCAACTATGGTCAGTCCTGTTTCCGGACCTGTTACCATTGATACCATCTGGTTTCGCTTTGGCGGTGGTTCCTCAAATACATTTACTACACTGTCCAATTTTCAAATTCGAATGGGACATACAACGCTAACTAATCCGGGACCGCAATTCAATAATAACTTTAATGTTGGAACCGCTCAAACAGTGCTTTCTTCAGCGAGTTATACTTTAACCCCGTTAATCGGAGCATGGAACACACCGAATAATAATTGGACTTTCATTGTTTTACAAACCCCTTTCAGTTATAATTTCACAAATAACCTGTGTATTGAACTTTCATTTTCTAGTTCAAGTGCGGCAATTGCAGGCAACTATGCTGACAATGGTGGTGTTCCAATTAGTCAATATGCTGGTAATTCAACCGCTACGTCTGCAAGTGCGACCTCATCAAGGCCTATGTTCGGAATTTCTTCAGGTCAGGCCTGCCCAAACGTAACGGCAACTTCAAGTCAAATAAATGTTACTTGTAGCGGAGGTTCTGACGGATCTGCGACTGTTGTACCTTCAGGTGGAACTTCGTTCACGTATTCGTGGTCTCCAAGTGGAGGTTCAAATGCAACTGCGCTTGGTTTATCTGCCGGAAATTACACATGCACAATTACCAATAATTGTGGCAATTCAACAACACAAGCATTTACGCTCACTGAAACAAATGCATACCAACTAAATGCTACGGTTACACAACCTACATGTGGAAACAACAACGGATGTATATCCTTTGCCCCTACACCAGGAGGAACTTATTTTTACACGTGGCCTTTTCCATCGAATTTTACAGTTAGTAGCGTTTGTAATCTTGCTCCAGGTTCTTATAATATTATAATTAACAGTGCAAATGGATGTCCCGTAGATACCACAATTGTTTTGACTGATATTCCTTGTGGAAGTACCTGCAATCCAGCCGGTAACCTAGTCATATATTCGAACTACGACGGAGGAATTCTCACAATAAATGTAGATCAGAATATTCCAAACCTTAAAGTAGGTATTTGCACCTATGAACCAATTCAAGTTTCTTTTACGGGTCCATTTATTGGAAATATTACTCAGGTTATTTACGCTGGTATGAACTCCAATCAAAATAATAATAACTGTGGGCTTGGTAACTTCACAACCTCAATTACAGGCATACCCTCCAGTATAGTGACGATTAATCCACCAATGAATCCTCCATTAGTCGGATATACTCCTGCTCATGGAAACGGCACAGGTCCATGGGGTGGGGGGATGCTCGGTGTTGCAGGACTCTGTGTTACAACCATAAATGCCGGTGGAGGTAATACTCCCGATGAAGTTGTCTATTACTTTCTCAATGCTACTTCAGGTACACTTCTTTATCATCAAACTCAATATGCTTGCTGGGTAAATGAAACGCTTAATGTTTCTGCTGGAGGAAACTGTTGTATACTGCCTCCTGGGGTCAATCCTTGTCCAATAGTTACGTCAACAGATGTACAAGTCGCCTGTGAAAGCTTTACGTGGATTGACGGAATTACCTATACTAGCTCAACAAATACGCCTCAATTCACAATTGTCGGAGGCTCATCAGGAGGCTGTGACAGTATAGTTACATTAAATTTAACTATTAATCAAAATTCAACGAATGTGATTAATACAGAAGCTTGTGGTTCCTATACAGCTGAAAATGGACAAACCTATACAGAAAGTACCACCTTTTCTTACAGTTTGCCCTCACAAAACGGTTGTGATAGTATTATTAGCGTCAACCTTACTATTTCTGATGATCCTGTAATCGTAATTACGCCATCAAGTATAACAAGTATTGAACCAGGAGATTCGCTCCAATTAATTGCAACAGGTGCATTAAACTATCTTTGGACTCCATCAAACACATTAAGTTGTAGCAATTGTTCATCACCTATTGCCAACCCAACTGTAACTACTACTTACACGGTGACAGGAACAGATATTTATGGATGCTCCTCAACAGCACAAGCTACTATTAGCATTGTAATAGAATGTAATGAGCTATTCGTTCCTACAGTTTTTTCTCCTAATGGCGAGGGACCTTCAGTCAATAATCAACTTTGTGTTTTTGGTAACTGCCTATCAAAAATTGAATTTACAATTTACAACCGTTGGGGAGAAGTTGTTTTCAGTACCGAAAATATTTCAAATTGCTGGGATGGAACCTATAAAGACGAACCGTGTCAGACTGGAATTTACTTTTACACAATTATTGCAACCAAAACTAATGGAGAATCACACGTACAGTCTGGAAATATAACCTTAATTAAGTAAATGATAAATAGAACCCCTATGAAAAAAAGCACCTTATTTTTTAGCCTATGCTTGTTGGTGTCGAGAACAGCATTCTGTCAAACTGTGAATGATGTCGATGGAAACACCTACAATACAGTTACAATCGGAAATCAAGTTTGGATGGCAGAAAATTTGAAAACAACAAAATTTAATAATCAGAATCCAATTCCTCTGGTTACAGATAACACATTATGGTCAAGTCAAACTCAAGCTGCTTACTGTTATTATCAAGAGGATGAATCAGTAGCCAATGAATATGGTAATTTATACAATTGGCACGTCGTAAACGACACCAGAAATGTTTGTCCAACAGGTTACCATGTTCCAGCCATTTCAGAATGGGAAGCACTCATTAATTTTCTTGGTGGTGTTGCCGTGGCAGGTGGCAAACTTAAAGAGATCGGTTTTGCACATTGGTTAACACCAAACACAGGCGCAACGAACTCAAATGGATTCAATTTATTGCCTTCAGGTTGGAGAGCGCATAACAACGGTTCCTATGAAAACTTAACGTATATGGCTTATCAATGGTCATCAAGTTCAGTTGATGCACTAAACTCGTCAGTATTATTGGTTGGCTACGACTCAGAAGCAGCCTACACAAGTGATAGTCATATTTTAACGGGACTGCCAATCCGTTGTGTAAAGGATGAAAACTCCTCCCACATTGATAATTTAGATCATTCATTTTTGTTCTTATTTCCAAATCCAGCAAATGAAGTACTCAACATCCGTTGTATGAAAAACGCCTACCATACGGTGAAGTTACTTGATGTTAATGGCAAGCTTCTAATGCGTGGCACCATTGAAAATGATATGTTTAGATTTAATGTTTCCAACATGCCTAGCGGAACGTACATAATTGATTTAGTAGGAGAAAATGATATACAACACGTGAAGATTATGATTCAACACTAACTAAGATTGACAGATAAATCATTACATCTTAAAATAGAGATCAACTTCTTAAAAAATGGCAATAATGTTTATTACAGACCGCGTAACGTTTCGATTTAAAGAAAATCAAGGATCACGGTATATTATACTATTGTTACTGCTTGTTTCGAATTTATTTCTTTCGGCTCAAAACTGGAATACGTCAACGGGTGGCAACCCTCAAAGAAATGGATTATCGATTCAGTACGGACCAAGTGATGAAACCTTGTTATGGTCGGGAAGTCTAACCTCTGTTATTGCAAGACCGTCAGTATCTGACAGTATTTATCTGGCAGCCGTTCGAATCCATAATTTGGGAGACCAGGCTCAGGGAAGTAAAATCGTCATGATGGATATTCGAAACGGAGACACCTTATGGACAAAAAACCTACCGATGGATTTTCCTGCGACAGATTGGTACAATAAAATATCAGCAATAAAGGATGGTGTTTTGTATGCCTCCAGGTCCGGGAATAGCAACCAATCCTATATTTATGCGCTTGATGCGTCTGATGGTTCTGTAATTTGGCGATCAGAAGGGTTGACAGATGAAAGTTCGTCAGAAGGATTGAATTTCCTGTCGAATGGTGATTTAATTGTAGGAAACAGACAATCTGTTCTGCGCATTAACAAAATTGATGGAACAACTGTGTGGGAAACCTACAGATTGGGGTATCAGGATGGAGCTGAATTGGCAATTTATGATTCTAAAATATATGGGATTGTGAATGATCTGGGGTTTGTAAAGGTGGCCGCTTTCGACTCTTCCACAGGACAAATGCTTTATAAAACATCTGCCTTGGATGGTGGACTCGTTCAGCAGCAAGCCCTTTTTCTGGGAAATGATGGAAAAATTTACCTCCCAAGATCTCAAAACAATCCAATAACCGATTCGCTTTATTCGTTCACGGATAATGGTGGAGGATTTACTCAAAACTGGAGTATTCCTATACATTATATTCCTTTCTCGTCCTCTGGAATTGGTCCAGATGGATCTGTTTACTCGTATAATCGCAGCGGAAAAGTGATCAGAATTAATCACATAACTGGAAATGTTACAGACAGTTCACAAGTTATACTGTATGGAAATGCAACTTATCCAAGAATGAGTATTGATGCTGCCGGTAGAGTTTATGTTACAAACGGAGGGTTTTCAGATGGGAAATTTTATTCTTTCAATGCTGATCTAACTCTACGTTGGCAGGCGCCCATTACAAATGTGTATATAGGTGGGCCACTAATCGGATGGGACGGAACGCTTGTGATTTGCGGTATAGGTAGTGATATTCGAGCCTATCGGGGTGATTTAACGGCCGCAACGGATGAAGGCTCGTTAAAACTGGAAGCTGAATGTTCAATTTTATTTCCCAATCCATTCAAAGACAAGCTTAATTTACAAGCTGATCCCTTATTGGTGGGGTCAAGTTTTGTAGTTTACGACTACACGGGTAAGTCGGTTTTTAACGGTATTATTTCCTCAGAGATTTCGACGTATGATTTATCACATTTGTCATCGGGCATTTATCTGTTCGGTATAGGAAAGAATAAAGAGAAGTTGGTGAAACTTATTAAGGAGTAGATCCAATTAACAAGAAAAATAAATTTAAATAATTGCCCAAAATGAATTTTTTATCGTTCGTAGCCATTTTTATTTTTTCTGCTTTCGGATGCTATGCCCAACTGCAAAACACTCATTGGGCATTCGGATTTAATGCGCGGGTTGATTTTTCCGCCAATCCGCCAAATGGAATGATCCCCTCAGCGATATTTAGCGCTGAGCAATGTGCGACTGTATCTAATGAAAATACAGGGCAACTACTATTTTACACAGATGGTCAAACTGTATGGAACGCCATTAATCAGCCGATGACAAATGGGTTCAACTTGTTTGGAGGAGCCTTTCTTTCATGCTCCCAAGGACCAGTAATAGTTCCTTTCCCCGAAGACCCAACAAAATATTACATTTTCACGATGGACGATCTGGAATATGATGTTCCACAACTGGATAACGGGCTAAGATATACTGTAGTTGACATGACACTCAATAATGGCCTAGGAGGTGTTGATCCAATGCAAAAAAATATTTTTCTTACTGACTTTTTGTCTGAAAAAATGACCGTGGTGCGCAGTGAAGCCATTCGGGGGTATTGGGTAATCGTTCATAAAAGAGAAAGCAATCAATTTTTAGCATACAAAGTAGACGGTTGTGGTGTGGATCCAAATCCGGTTGCAAGTAATGTGGGGACCCTTTTGTTAGGAGCAAATTCTAATTTTGACTCACGCATGCCCTTTTATGGGTCCATGAAAGCCAACAAAGCTGGAGATAGAATTGCGATGCCCATTGACGACAGTAAATTAATCGATTTTTATTCGTTTGATGCTACGACAGGAGAATTGTCGGATCCATTGACTATTGAAGTTACTGATAATACACCCGGTTCTCCAATAAGAAAATATGGTTGTAGCTTTTCACCGGATGGTAGTATGTTTTATTACACAAATAATATTTCTGTGTATCAACTGAAACTGACTACTTACGACTCACTTTCCATAGCCACTTCTCATACGTTGATTGCAACACCTACTAATCCGACTTTTCAAATAGAAGAAGCAATCGACGGAAAATTGTATGTGGCGATAGGAGGCAGTAATGTGTTGGATGCCATAAATTCACCAAACAGTTCCTTCTGTGATTATACCAATAATGCTGTTACACTAAACGGGACGTGTATGCTTGGTCTTCCAGCGCGCGTGCATGAACGCAATTTTACGAGTCCGCCGATTACGTTTCTTCCTGATTCCTGTTTGCAGAGCGATATTGCATTTTCGATTGCAACTGGTTTGACAATCAACCAGATCAACTGGAATTTCGGAGATCCTAATTCCGGTGCGAATAATACAGCCAGCACACTGAATCCGACCCATCAGTTTTCTTCGGCGGGAAACTATACGATCACGGCCATCGTCGAATTTGAATGCTTCACTGACACCATTGAACAATTTCTGACGATCGTTGATTGTCCTACCCCTCCGCCTCCGCCAGCTCCACCGCCACCACTTGCATACAATTTTGAATTTCCGAATGTGATTACACCCAATGGAGACGGTGTCAACGATCTTTTTGAGGTTGTGAACGTGCCATCAAATACTCAGGTTATTATCTTAAATCGCTGGGGAAATGTGGTCTTTACATCCGATAATTATCAGAATAACTGGGATGGAAAAGATATTTCTGGAGGTGAATTAATCGAAGGTGTTTATACCTATTACTACAAAACGTTGAACGGTAAATCGGGACATGGGTTTGTGCATTTGGTGAGGTAACGTTTAATAAGAGAAAAATGAAAAATAAAATTTTAAATGTGACGCTAAGCTTGACAGTTACATTTTGTGGGTTTAATTCAATTGCACAAGTTTTTCAAACTACCACTTCATTTACTGACGCCCGTTATGGACATTGTTCGGAACAGTCTACCGGCGATAAAGTGCTGATTTTTGGAGGTGTTGTGGCAAGTGGCTCTAACATTAATAGTGTTTATGAATATGACCCTGCAATTAATTTGTGGTCTTCAAAAGCCAATATCCCGAATGCTTCAGGTTTAAGTAAGAGTACTTCTGTTAAATTAAATAATGGTAAAATCCTCTTATTCGGTGGTTCTCAAAATGGTTCAGCGCCTCAGTCCAATAAAGTATTTGAATACACTATTTCTTCAGATTCTTGGGTTACGCTAACTGATCTACCAAATTCGTTGGGTCGCGAGCAAATGAAATCTACACTGATGAATGATTCCATTATCCTGTTGACCGGTGGATTTTCTACGATTTCGTCCGCCTTGGAATATCCAACAACAAACTATTTATACAATACGAATACCAATACATTCACACCTGCCGGCAACTTGCCCATCGGTGTTATTAACCATACATCAACCTTACTTCCAAATGGCGAAGTATTGATCACCGGAGGTTTTGATGGAAATGAAGCAAGAAATGAAGCGTATGTGTTTAATTTGCAAAACGGTTGGAGAACATTGTCTTCAACATTAAGCGTTGCTGTTAGTTCTCATAGCACAGTATTGGTAAACGACAAGGTATATATTTATGGCGGATTCAATATCCCATTATTTGAGTTTTCAGATAAACTAGATGTATACGATCCAGCTCTTGACGTCATAAGCCCATTAACAAATGGACCGCTTGCTAGCTCACAATTTGCGATGGTAGCATATAATTCAACCATACTCATTGCTGGCGGGAATAAAGTTTTACCCAATTCATCATTTGGAGTAACAAATGAAGCGTATTTATACCATGTAAACACGAATACATTTTCCACAATTGAAACGTTGCCAACCATCCGTGGAGGAATGGAAGTTTCAGAATTGGGCAACTCAGGGAAATTTATTTTTAGCGGGGGAAATATTTCCTTATCTGAACCTTATGATGATGCCATTATTTATGATGCAAACCTAACTGCAGGAATGATTGAAAACAATGGAACCAATTTAATTGAGGTGTATCCAAACCCTTGTCAAAATGAATTGCATATTGAAGTGAACTCTACTGAAAATTCAACTACATATGAAGTGTTTAATTCGATAGGTCAAGTGGTACAATCTGGTGAGTTAGAACCTAATCATTCAGCCATAAATACAAGTGACTTTACCCAAGGTTCTTATATCCTTTCTATCAATGGAATTATGCATCAACGTTTTCAAGTCGTGCGATAAGGTTAAATCACTTGTACTATGAATTACTAATAATCCATGCTTCTTCTGAGGGCATAGATTAAAGATTTTGTTCAGTCGCTTAACAGCCACAAGTGTCTGATGAAAACAAATAAAAACTAAAAATGAGTAAGAAAGAATTAATTAAACGTTTGAATTGGTATTACCCAATGGAAAGAATGCACGCATTCATAACATTCCCCTTGATATCAATCTATTTGATTTATAGCCATTCTTTATATGATTTAATATTTCTCCTCTACGGCTTGATTGTTTGCATTTTCATTTTGTTTCAAGGACAACATTATTGGAAACTTAAACTTTACAAACTCACCGGAAAGCCATTTAACCAAATCAAGAATCTCACATTTTTTAGAAAATCAAAAACAATCAATCTTATTATGATTGGTTTAATTCCGTTAATATTTATCATTCAGCTATTCTTTGACAATTGGACTATAAAAAATGAGAATTTGATGTTTTGGGGTATAGTTGCTAACGTCTTTGGTGTTCTTGAACATGTCAATTATTACAAAAGACAACTTATGATTGACAATAAACAGGATCTTAACTATGTAATTAGGAACAGAAAACTGAAAATTGCAAGCTTAGCGAAAGACTTATCTGAAAATGAAATTTAATAACCCAGCATTTAAAGCCTTGGAAGAAGAAATGAAAGAAATTACCATTGGTTCGAAAATTGATAAATTGGGGTTGAGATAACTAACCTTAGCATGAAAAAAGCAATCATAATTGGAGCCACATCAGGAATAGGTAAAGGACTTGCCAAAATTTTGACTGAAAACAACTATAAAGTTGGAATTACTGGCCGAAGAACGGAACTACTTGAAGCATTAAAATCCCAAAAACCAAATGACTATTTCATCAGTTCGTTTGATATTTCAAATACGCAGATCATTGATGAGAAATTGTCAGCCTTGGTTTCTGAATTAGGTGGACTCGACCTTTTGGTTATTAGCTCTGGAACGGGTGAATTAAATGAGCCATTGAATTTTAGCATCGAGAAACAAACAATTGATACGAATGTACTTGGTTTCACCTGCATTGCTGATTGGGCGTTTAACTATTTTGATAAAAAACAATCCGGTCATATAGTGGCAATTAGTTCTATCGCCGGTCTGCGCGGAAATGGGATTGCTCCCTCCTACAATGCCTCAAAAGCCTATCAGATAAATTACCTAGAAGGATTGCGTCAAAAAGCTTCTAAACAAAAATCAGAAATTGTTGTCACTGATGTTCGCCCGGGTTTTGTTGATACCGCAATGGCAAAAGGAGAAGGCCAATTTTGGGTTGCCTCGGTGGAAAAAGCATCGAAACAAATTTTTAATTCCATCCAAAAGAAAAAGAAAGTCGTTTATGTGACGAAACGATGGCGATTAATTGCGCTACTTTTGAAAAATATTCCCCAAATTCTTTTTGACAGAATGTAATCGTAATTGATGAAATGAACCAAACCATATTCAAAGACGAAAACAACAATGCCATTCGGTTTTCAGAGTTCAACAAACTGGAAGCCGAAACGCCTTTTACCGGTTTGGGAATCAAATATGTCGCATCAGGTGAAGAAACCTATTTCGCCAACGATAAAAAATTTTCAGTTAAAGAGGGTGAATACATCATTGGAAACGATTTCACATCTTCCATTGTTAAAATAGATCACGAGAAATCCGTTCAAGGACTTTGCATTGATATTTCTTCTGAAATAATTTCTGAAGTTGCCGACTATTATGATTTGAATGGCGCAGACCTAACGGAATTTTTGCTCTCCGATCAGTTTTTTGTGAATCGATACAACATTAAAAACACCACATTGGGTTATTCATTGGTTGAAATCAATCAATCGATTAAAACTGGAAATTTCGACATCCAGTTTTTACAAGAAGAACTGTTCTACTCATTAGGAGAATCCATTATCACAGACCAGCGTTTTATCTTCAATCACTTGAATAAAATGGATTTTAAAAAAGTAAACACCAATGAAGAAGTTTTTCGCTTATTACTCAACGCAAAAGAACTGCTTGATCTGCACGCAATGAAAAACTTGTCATTAGAAGAAATCAGTGCAGGAGCCGGAATATCAAAATACCATTTCATTCGCCTTTTTAAGAACGTTTTTGGAATTTCTCCCTATCAATATCAAATCCGGAGAAGATTAGAAAACGCAAAACTCGAACTTTTAAAAGGCGTTTCTATTCTTGATACTGCTTTTGCTCATGGTTATTCGGATTTAGCCACTTTCTCGAAAGCGTTCAAGCAAGCGTTTGGGAAAGCCCCAAGTCAATTTATGAAATAAGCAATTTTTGACAAGAAGAGGTTACTGTTTATGTTTTTTTTTGTCGTAAAAAAAGCTATGATTCGATTCATTTCTCTTTGTTTTCTATTCTTTATTGGTTTTAATGGGTATTCCCAACTTCAGCGCAAAGTGCAATTCGGTGCACGAGTAGAATATGTCACCGAAAATGGA
>JBILNH010000015.1:0-26036 GCA_044375095.1 Crocinitomicaceae bacterium | reverse complement strand
ATGGTGTGAAAGAATAAGTTGTTGTTGCTGATGTATTGATTGCTGGTGACCAAGCGCCCGATATTCCATTCGTTGAGGTGGTAGGCAATGTGAATGAGCCTCCAAAACATATTGGGGCAACCTGAACAAAATTTGGGGTTACGTTCGGATTTACTGTGACTGTCATGGTCGTTGGATTGGCGCATTGTCCAGCAGTTGGTGTAAATGAATACGTTGTTGTTGCTGAGGTATTTATTGCCGGTGACCAAATTCCAGTTATCCCATTCGTTGAAGTGGTCGGCAACGTAAAAGCTGTACCGATGCAGGTTGGTGCTACCTGAGTAAATGCAGGTGTTACTGCTGGGTTAATGACAACTGTCATCGTAGCCGGAAGTCCACATTGACCTGCGGTAGGTGTAAATGTATAGCTCGTTGTAGTTGAAGTATTAATTGCCGGCGACCATGTTCCAGTCAGTCCGTTCGAAGATGTATTCGGCAACGTATAGATTTGTCCGCTGCAAAAAGGCCCTAATTGTGTGAATGTTGCAACAGTTCCAGAAGTTACGGTTACAGTTACAGGAACTCTGAACGTACCTGGACAAGTACCTACATAATAAGTTGTGGTAGTTGAAAGTGCAGGTGTGGTGAAGCTAGTTCCCGTTCCCACAGCACTCCCCCCGAATTGTTGAGTATACCATGTAATAGTTCCTGGTGCAATACCAACAACCGTAACGGAAAGATTAGCTGTTGCTCCCGTGCAAATGGTCGCATTCGTTGGAATTAAGTTAAAAAAGCTTGTTGACTGAACGACACCAGGTGCACCACTTGTAGCTCCATTGACGTTAAAATTTGAAACTTGAGAAGAGTTGGTTGTTCCAGCATTTCCACCAGAGACAGTAAGCGTAGGTGATCCATTGGCAACAGCAACAAAACCACCTGCTCCGCCTCCACCTGGACCGGCTGCTTCGGGAGCAGCTCCAACACCAATTGTAAGTACTTGATTTCCACCCGCACCACCGCGAGCAAATAATGCAACAGTACCACCAATCGGATTGGCGTTTTTAATTATAATCGAACCTCCACCACCTGCACCACCAGCACCGTCATTTCCTTTTTTATTAGAAGTGGATGGAAGAATAGTGCTCACACCTTGGTTCAATGGATTGGAATTTTGCCCCACATTTCCATCTGACTCAATGCTACCTGAACCACCAATAGTGCCATAACAAGTAACAAAAACTATCCCCCCGCCATTTCCACCAGCACCGGGTTGGCTTGTGTTATTGCCATCACCGGCACCACCTCCACCGCCCATAAAGACGCGGGTTACATCGTAGGCAAGGTTATGTCCACCGAAACCACCATTTTCTTTTCGCGCATCACCGGCTCCTGCATTACACCAAAGTGAATTATTCGGCCCAACTGTCAATTCATTTTGATCAGTTGTAGATAGAGAATACCCTCCTCTACCACCACCAGAACTAGCACTACCCCCAAGGTTCGCAGACTCCAGGTTCCAAACAGAATTTGCAAATGAGGTAGATGGAACACCCTTACCGGTATATGTTCCAACAGAAACATTGGAGCCGCCGCCGCCACCTGAATTTTGGTATCCACCGCCACCGCCGCCATTACCTGCAGCACCCCGACCGTAAGTAGAGAAGACAGCAGCATATTCAGTTTCGTATCCGCCAATACCTTCGCCTTTCTTAGCACCTTCGCCTGCAGCAAATGAACCGAGTTGTGAATTTCCTTTTCCTGGACCATTACCATGTGTTGAACATGAGACTACCTGGCTTCCAAAATGTGTTGTAGCTCCTCTAAATCCTCTACCAGTTGCTGTAATTTTTGACCCTGTATTAAGTGTCAGGTTCCCATTGACTTCTAAAGCCACAACACCACCTGTTTGTCCCAGCCAGTTTGTTGGTATTATCGTAGCGGAATTGGCCAGTGTAAGGTCTTGAAAACGAGGAATTCGAACGATTTGCGTTTTGCCCGTTACTGAATAATTATTCTGTAATCCACAAGTCAAGTTAATCGTTGATGCATTCGGCACACTTAATACCTCTACCACTTCGTATTTACCGGAAGAATTGTAGTTTTTCACTCTTCCCCAAACCCAAGGATTAACCCATGGATTTCCCGGGATAAAAAAGGTATCAGCCCACGTGTAATTCCCATTAAATCCTGTTACAGTGTATGTATTTATATCCAACTCAGCTCCTTGCGTTTGAATGATCATAATTAGATCACCTTGAGCTAAAGGCGCGGCATAAGTATATCCAACAGTTCCAGTGTTTAAGGCACTATTTGTAACTGATATAGAAGTATTACCTACAGCTGCATTTAAAGCTAACGAAGTATACGAATTGACAATAGAATTTGGATTTGCCACTGTGAATGTTCCATCCTTCCCTCTCTGAGCGGTTGAAAAAACAGCTACAATAGAAGTGAACAATACAAGTAGTGTGGTCTTAGTAGCTCGCATAGTTTGATATTTACAACAGTAAGACGAAATTAATCAGAAAAAGTTGGCTATGCATTCCGTTGCGTAATTTCATTGACTATTTTAGAAACAGCTGGACAAATAAGTGTGTTTTTTTCTGTTAAGTCTAGAATTTGGTGCATGTTTTTTCGATCAGTATGCGGGTATTCCCTGCAAGCAAGCGGTCGAATTTCGTAGATGGAACATGTATTGTCGTCCTGTAAAAAAGTACAAGGTGATTGTTTCAACACATAATCACTATCCTCGTCTAACCGCAAGTAATCGTTGATGAATTGTATTTCCTTTATTCGAAGTGCTTTTGCGATTCTTTTAATGTCTACCTCTCGAAAAATTGGACTAGTAGTTTTACAACAATTTGCACACGAAAGGCAATCGATTGATTTAAACGCCTTTGAATGTGAATTGAAAAAAAGACCGTCTAACTCCTTTGGTTTCTTTTTTTTCCAGATCGAAAATTGTTTTTTAATTCGCTCACTTTCAGATTTGGCCTGATCGATAAGCGTTTGATAGTCTGCTTTCAATGCTTCTATTTATTGAGCTTTTGATGAACCTTATGGATATATTAATCTTAGAACATAAGTCATTTGCCTTTCAATTCCATGGCTTTCAAGGTATTGATCATCAATGAAGCTATTGTCATTGGACCTACTCCACCCGGAACAGGAGTTATGAACGAACATTTTTGAGCAACTGATTCAAAATGCACATCGCCTTTTAATCGCCACCCCCTTGAACGAGAGGGATCAACTACTCTAGTGGTACCGACATCGATAATTACTGCACCCTCTTTCACCATGTCTGCTGTTACGAATTCAGGTTGACCAACAGCCGCAATTAAAATATCGGCCGTTCTACAAATCTCCTTCAGGTTTTCTGTTCGGCTGTGCGCAAGGGTTACGGTACAATTCCCTGGATTTGTATTTCTACCCAGCATAATACTTAAGGGTGTTCCAACAATATTGCTTCTGCCAATAATCACGCAACGTTTTCCTTCAGTTTCAATTTGGTTTCGTTTCAATAACTCGACAATACCTGCAGGGGTAGCAGGAAGAAATCCCGGTAAATTCAGCACCATGTTCCCAAGATTTACAGGATGGAAACCATCGACATCTTTTTTCGGATCAATCGCTTGAGTTATTTTTAATTCGTCAATATGAGAAGGTAACGGTAACTGAACAATGAATCCATCAATACTTTTATCTTCATTTAGCGCATGTACTTTAGCTAACAAGATATCTTCAGGAACGCTGTCATCGTAACGAATCAGGGTACTTTCAAAGCCTATTTGTTCACAAGCTTTTACTTTTGCTCCAACATAAGTGAGTGATCCACCATCATTTCCGACTAGAATTGCAGCTAAATGGGGAATTTTCTTTCCATCTCTTTTGCGTTGAACAACCGCTTCTGCCAACTCTTTTCTAATTTCTTCTGCCGTAGCTCTACCGTCAAGTAACTGCATAACCTTTTTTTTTTGCAAAGATACTTCGCATTAATGACATAGGAAAACGCATAAATAATAACAAAAATGGCATTAACTTTAAGGCATTAAAACATGATTATGAAGTGGATCGCTGCGGGAATTTTTATTATCCAATTGAGTTTTAGCTTTGGTCAAGCAATTGAAGGACTTGAAGTAGGAATTGATGGTTTTTTTGGTGCGTCCTCACTGGGTGGATCATTTGGCCTTGGACCTAAAATCGGACTTGAGCTCAATGAAAATCTAGTTGTTGGACCAACATTTCGATACAACCGTTTTTGGTCAAGTCAGTTTGGATCAACGCAAGTCAATAAATTTACCATGTTTGGTGCTGGAGCATTTATTCATGGTCGCTATAAAAATGCTGTTTACGGTGGACTTGAATTTGAAATGATTCAAAGTAGAAGTTTGGTTGATATTTCTAATCCGGATAAAATCTGGGTGCCGACTGCCTTTATTTGCGCTGGTTTTTCGCGTGAATTCAATGGGATTGCAAGGGTAAATATTGGGTTGTACTATGATTTATTTGACAACGAAAACAGTCCTTTTCGAAACGCCTACATTCTGACTGTAAAGGATCAAAACGGCAATATTGTAGATCGAAAACCTTTAATGTACCGATTATCGTTTTTCTTTCCTATTGTTGATTTCACCAAGAACAAGAAGGAAGAAATCGAAGAAGAGGAAGAATGGACTGAACCAGAAGAATAAAAGAAAAGCTGTCCTTTTGAGACAGCTTTAAATGAATTTCTATCGTATTTAAAATCCTTGGCTTTGACCCGATTGAGTCTGAGTCTGTGGTTTAACAAACGAACCAGCTGGAGCGTAATCAATAAGTTCAATTAGAAAACAGAGTGATTCCTTACCCATTTGTTCACCGTAAGCCAAATCCCAAGGTATATACACTCTGTATTTACCACCTTTTTTCATTTTTGGCACAATGTAAGTCCACCCAGGAATGACACCACCATCAAGTTTTAGCGCTACAGGATCTTTTGATCCGGACTGTTTTTTCATGGCATAAGAACTTTGAATCGTATCTCCCAAAGCAGATGTTAAAATATATTCAACTTTCACATCGTCTTTTGCTGTTGGATTTCCGCCAGATCCTTCCTTAACCACTTGCAAAACAATGCCATTTTCAAACACCTGAGCACCTCTGATTTGTTTCGCTTTCGCCAACATGTTGTTACCGTTTTTCACATTCAAATCGGTGATGAAATTCTGCAGGATTTTTTGTTTTTCAGCTTCTGGTATCAACGTGTCTTTCTTCAATAAACCGTGTCTGAAACCTATTTTTGCCATTTTCAAATCCACTTCATTAATACCTCCCATTTTTCGAATATCCTTGTAGAACGCATAACCAGTAAGTTTACCTAGGCAATTGGCGCCCTCTTTAGCATATGTAGAATCAAAATCTTGAAAATTCGGTCCGAAGAGTTTTTTCAGAATCGATTCACATTCTTTTGGATCATTCATGCTCAGGTTTGAATTAAATCCGGTGGCAATTTCCTCCATATCTAACCGCGCAATATTGGCATCTTGAGTTCCGATAATGGTTCTGGCATTCATGGCACCTAAGACATAAGACAACCGTTCTTTCGAAGTTTTGAATTCGATTTTTTCTTCTTCCGTTTTTTGATCACTTGAGCAAGCAAAGAGTCCAAAACCAACGAATAATAAGGCTAACTTTTTCATTAGGAAATAGCAATTAATTCAACATCAAAAATAAGTGCACTGAATGGTTTAATTGGTCCACCAGGATGTGGATTTGCACCATACGCTAATTCCTGCGGAATATACAATCTGTATTTAGATCCAACATTCATTAGTTGAAGCGCTTCTGTCCAGCCAGGAATGACTTGATGAACTCCAAAAGTAGCCGGTTCACCGCGGTGTACTGAGCTATCAAAAACAGTTCCGTCAATTAACGTCCCGTGGTAGTGAACGGTTACCATATCTGAAGAACCAGGTTTTGGACCATCGCCTGCTGTCAAAATTTCATATTGAAGTCCTGATGATGTCGTATGAATTCCTTCTTTCGATCTATTCTCATGCAAAAAAGCCTCTCCTGCAGTTTTATTTTGAGCAAATTTAGCCTCACCTGCAAGTTGTAAATAATTCTGAATAATAGAGTTAGCCATTTCAGGTGTATATTTTGGCTCTTTTCCAGAAAAGACATCAGCAATTGCTTCTGCCATAATTTCAGGTGAGATACTTTCTAAGTCTTGTTGCATCAAGCTACCTGCAACACTCATTCCTACACAGTAACTAACTGCCTTGATTTCTTCGGTCATATTTCAAATTTGGACAAAAATACTGAATTAAGTGAAAACGAAACGGGCAATTTGTCCTTACAAATTTTCTGTTAAAAGCAACCAAGATTGCAATTACTTCGTTACTTTCACATTGTTAAAAAGTAATCATCAGTAGTATTCATTTACAAAAACTTTTAAAATGAAACAGTTCTCACTATTCAATCTAATCTTTCTTAGTGCAATACTCCTAAGTTCTTGTAAGAAAAAACAGAATGAAAGTTCTAACTCTCCCAAATTCAATGCAGTTGCAGAAGGGATTTTTTCTGATATGACTAATATGACAGATCAGGCGATCAAAGGAAATATGATTTATTACAAAAATGGCGAAGTGATTGTCAATAATCTCGCGGATGGCAAACCCAATTTCACCTCCAAATCTGCATGTAATGTTATTATCACGCTTGACACACTCGGTCCAAATAAAACAATAACCATAGACTGGGGATCGACGAACTGTGAATGCAATGACGGCAAGATTCGAAGAGGAAAAATAGTCACCACATTTACTGGCTCATATTTCGCACAAGGAACAGTAATTACGCATACTCCAGTTGATTATTATGTAAACAATCACAAGGTTGAAGGTACTAAAACGGTTACCAACATGGGACTTAATGGAGATGATCAACCTTATTACAATGTGGTTGTTGATGGTGAAATATACATGGCAACAGGCGAGGTAATCAATTACAATTCGACTCGGGTACGAACATTTGTACTTGGATACGATACGCCTCTTAATTTTTGGGATGATGAATACGATATTACGTTGACAACGATTGCATCAATGATTGATGGAGATAACTATACGGCTCAAACACTAACTCCACTCAGAATAAAAATCGGTTGTGCGTATATTACAAAAGGTAAACTGGAATTTATTCCTGAGGGCAAACCAACTCGTACAATTGACTACGGTAATGGAACTTGTGATGGATCTTTCACCATTGAAGTGAATGGAAATACATATACGATTATTCTTTAAGCTACTTTTCCATTTAGAGCATTTGAAGGGACTGATTTAGTAATTAGTCCCTTTTTTAATTTACGATTGATCCAAAATCTACGTTATACGTCAGGCCTATTTGTAAGGTGTGATTCCGCTCCGCTTTAACCCCATCTGCTTTAACGATATACTGATTAAGGTATCCGAATTGCACATTTGTATTTTTGTTAAATCGCCAACCTAAAGCAAAATACAATCGATTTTGATCGAGAATATTTTTACCTATGCCTTTTCCGAAACCAATAAAAGGTTCGTCATAAATGGCTAGAAAAAGCGTATTGTCTTTCCAATCTTTGCGCGTCAAGGGAACAGCAGCAAAGAGACGATATCGAATGCGTTGCCTGAAATTAAACCCTTCCATTTCCCAATCACTATTTTCAGCATTTATTTTCCAATCTTCAAGAAAACGCTGTTCAAGTCGGTAGCGATGCTGAATGTCCACTCTTCCAATCGGAGATTTTAGAATAACCTGTTCCCAGATTCGATGCTCATTAAAAGCTATGGGAATAGGTTGTTGACCATATGGAAAGGATTTTATCCATCCATAACCGGCAGTGAGTTGCAGACTTGATTTTGCATAATAATCAATTCCTATGCGCAAAAGGGATTGTTGCCAATGTTGAAATCCTTCTGATCTTCTCCATTGATACTCGGTGTGAACTCCCCATTTATCTGTTAAACGGTGATTTCCGGTATACATCACCCATGCATTTTGTTGCGAAACGATCTGTTTTTGAGCAGAAATAAAAAATGGAATTAAAAATATCAGAATACTAACCTTGTAAATCATGTTTATTTCAATATTGTCTAAAAAACGAGTTTTTAATGATAAATAATCTTAACTATTATTTCGCGAATTGACAGTGAAATAAATTGGAAATCTCATTTTCACCATCTGAAACCAAGATAAAATCATTATTACCTTGTGTATTTTTTAGCATTGAAATTCCTTCAATTTTTAATGCTAATGAAGGATTAAGTTCAGTGTAATTTGGCTTATTGACATTCTCTAGATTGCTTAGGTTAACCTTACCTATAATTGCTCTTGGTTTAGGATAAATTTGACCTGGTTTCGCACCATTATTAGAATAGGCTGTAAAATAAAGGGTGCCATCTGATGAAAAATCTAAGCCTGTGAGTTGAATAATATGCTGATTACGTGAAGGTAAATTCAATTTATACACACGGACATCAAATGAAGGTGACTTTTTAGAAACAAAGGAAACAAACTGCTTCCAGCTGATTGAAATGAGTGAGTTTGTGGGTTTATTAGCTAGAATTAACTGGTCGTTATGCAAAGACATACCTTCGCAGTTTAACTCGCTTTGATCAATTCCCATATGAGCCGAAAGCGCTGTATAAAAACGATTCAGATTAAGGTGAATTATTTTGTTACCGTTCAATAAATAGATTAGTCCTTTTTGTCGAGCTTTCTTAGATCCTGATCCTAAGATGAACAATGCTTCCTGGCCGTTCCATTGAACTGACGTCATTGACTCATAATCGTGCTTTTTTTCTTTGTCAATTCTATTGACTCTGGAATACTTAGCGGGATAAATCAACATACTGTCGACATTTCGAAAAGACAAGTCGAATCGATAGAGATAGGGCGAATCATCACCAACAATAAAAATTAAATTGCCTATTTGTTCGCAAGCTGAAGCAGAGGGAACGGATAGTATTTTAACATCCTTTTCAAGTATGCTTTTTTTTGAAGGATTACGGCATCCTAAAAGGATAATCAGAAAAAAAAGTATCTGTAAGCTTCGTGGGAAGTACAACATTACAACTTGAAGTGTTTCTCTACTTCCTCTGCAATATATCCCCCAATAGCCAAGGATGCCGTTGCAGCAGGGGAAGGTGCATTCAGTACATGTATAGAATTTCCATGGTATTCAATTCTGAAATCATCGCGGGTATCCCCGTCCTGTGCTAATAGCAATGCACGAACCCCAGCTCTGCCCGGCTTAATATCATCCATAGTCAATGATGGAATCATCCGTTGCAAGGTTTTTAAGAACAACTTCTTGGAGAATGCCCTTCTGTATTCATTGATCCCAAAAGACATATTCTTAAAAAACAACATCCATGTTCCTTTATAGGTTAATGCATCCCATGTATCTCGAAATGAAAAATCCGTCTTACCGTAACCTTCACGTTTGAATGTAAATACAGCATTCGGTCCACACTCAATTTCCCCATCTGTCATTCGTGTGAAATGAACACCCAAAAATGGAAAGTCCGGATTAGGTACCGGATAGATCAAATTTTTAACTTTATGTTTTGCCTGATCAGTTAGTTCATAGTAATCACCTCTAAATCCTACTACCTTTTCTTTTAATTTGATTCCGTCTTTTTTCGCCAACCGATCGGCTTGAAGTCCGGCACAAAAAACAAGGTATCGTGCCTCAACATCGCCTTTATTTGTCTGAATAATGGATGATGATGCCAACTTTTTCACATCAGTGACCTCTGTATTCAATTGCAATTCACTGCTAGGATTAATGGCTAATGCCAGTTCGACCATTTTCTCCGTGGAACCACGGAAATCAATAATACCAGTTACTGGAACATGAATTCCACCAATTGACTCAACAAAAGGTTCGTACTCTTTAACTTCTTCAGCTGTTAACTTCCGAATCCCTTCAATTCCATTTTGAAGACCTGTTTGAAAGATCTTATCCATAAAAGGCAGTTCAGAAGGATCAGTAGCTACTACAACCTTTCCACACACGTCATGTTTTATGCCATGTTCCTTTGCAAAAGCCACTAATTCTTTTCGCCCTTGAATGCAGTTTCTTGCTTTTAACGATCCAGGTTTGTAGTATAATCCTGAGTGGATTACACCCGAATTATGCCCTGTTTGATGATCGGCTAGTTTATCCATCTTTTCAATCAACACGATCGAAAGATGCGGATATTTCACCTGTAACTTATATAAAGTTGCCGCTCCAACTATTCCCCCACCAATTACTGCGATATCAAAGGCCATAAATACGTTTTAAACAAAATTAGAAATAAATGGTAGTTTTTGAAAACGAAAAGAATAAAACAAAAGGCCACCTTTCGATAGCCTTTGTTTAAAAAATAGTATGTCGAATCTACTTAGTTCTTAATCAGATCTTTCGTGTATACCTGATCTTTACATATAATTTTAACTATGTAACGTCCAGATTGTAAAAAGGACAGGTCTGGCTTCGCCTCTGCAACAGTTTCTTTTGCAAGCATTGATTCGGAGTACACTGTTCTTCCCATAAGATCAACAATTTCCAAACGAGCTTCCCCGTTTACATTTCCATTCAGTTCGACATATACTTGTCCATTGGTTGGATTAGGAAATAACTCAATAGAGTGACTTAATTGCAATTCCTCTGTTCCTACTGAGAATCCAACGGAAAAATCATACCTGTGGTAACTACCGAAATCACCAGGGAAAATCTCGACATAATTCCCTCCTACTAGTCGTACCCTGAATTGGCCTGCGGTTTCACCCTCTACTTGGCTTGAGTACCAAAAGCCCATTCCATCGTTGTCTGAATCTTGAACAATAAGGCTGTAACAACCAGGATTTAAATCGAACGTATCCTTGTACGTAGTATTATTTGTCAAGGTTGCTCGTTCAAAAATGGTCGTCCCAGAAGCATCGATTAACTTATAGGAATTTTCATTTGCTTTATTGTTGGTGATGAACCAAACGAAGAAAGGACCATTAATAGTTTCTGGAGCCTCGAATTTGGTTGTTTTGGCATTATTGGGTTGGTATTCGTCTAAATCTGGGTAACCTTCAACCGCATACACCTGAGCAGTAAACGTTTGTTCTCCATGGTAGTCATTCCACCAATTCAAATTAGTAACAGGAATTTCAACCACTTCTTTTTCCAAGAATCCTAGGTTGCCAGTCCACTCATATTCCATCCAATCACCATAACTAATCCAACAACGAATAATACACTTTGTCAGCGGTTGTGCCCCTGTGTTTTGAAGCACAATTCGAGGATTGGAACACGTCGGATTCCATTTGCTGTAATATTCCCACTTATTTGGATTAAGGATATCAACGATCGCAGCATCGTGTTGAAAGTTTGGTGCTGAATAGGAAATCAAGTCTAATGCTACGATATAATTACCACCTGATTGTCCGGGATCATTCGCCGGAACTGGAGAAATCGCATAATCGATTAGGGCAGTTTCTCCCGGGCTTACAAATGGTGTAAGATCAAACTCGTTTTCACGCACTTGATCACCCGGACACCAGCCTTCACGTGCGTAAGGCCATGTTCCACCCTGGCTTATATTTGGATTGTCTCCACATTCAGTTGTTTGCCATATATTCCAGTTGAATCGGGAAACGCCATCCACTTTTATTTCATGATCTTTCGGAGCCCATTCACAGCATCCACCATTTCCAACTTGACCGTGACCAGTGAGGCGCGTTTTAATTTTAAACATTTCAGAAGAATCTGAAAGTTCCACCGAAATGGGTTGAAGATCCACGTCATTAGCCATATTGGCATAATTGAAACTTCTGAAATCTGCCCATATTGGTTCCCGTTTGTGCACATCACGCGGAGGAATCCCCTCAATAAATGCGAATTTCAAGTCTATTAATTCTTGAGTGTTGTGCGCAGCTAAATCGACTGTATCCTTCAAGTACATTTGATAGTCTGTGACATCATAAATCCAGGTGAAGCCATTTGGACCTAAATCAAATTGAATTCCATACGGTGTTATGTATCGTGCAATTTCCACATCATGAACCAATTCATAAGGTTGTTGATAGTAAGTTATGCTTTGATTCGTCAAGTTGGTTGATCCTGAAAAAGGAACTTGACTCAAGACATTTCCTGCAGCTCCATAAGTAATTTCATTTCCAGAGAGCACTCCCACATATGCGTTACTAATTTCAAAATGGCGATTAACAGGTTGGAATTCAAAAACAACTGTTGGTTCTTTCAAGCGTTTCTCTTCTTCGATAGTTGTTTGCAGTGCACCTAAAACTGTTCCTTGACCCAACGAAATGAACGGTCGAAAAGCAACTTCTTCAACACCCGCAACCGGTAATTCATCAAACTGAATCATTCCTTGTTGACTCGGCATTAGCAAGAAATCATTTGACGACTTATCCTCTGCATACGCTACTTCATCGAAATCGTAATAAACCAATAAGTCTGACCAATTTGGATGTGTTGCATCAGGTTGTTTCGTGAACCAACTCTGAATTGTTGATGCATTCATCGCCACATCGTATACTTGAAATTCATCTACCTTACCTTTCCATTTGTTACCGTAATCTTTATTCGCACCTAGAACAAAACGATGTATGTATCCGACAGGTAAGTTTTTGTTTGTTCCAGAATGCCACAACACACCATTTTTGTAGATAAACATTTCTCCTGTCGCTTGCTTTTTCACAAATGCCCAATGGTTCCAATTATTATCGATTTCAGTTGCAGACATTGCTTTAAAAATGCGATCGTAGCCAGAACCTTGACCTGCATCGAAATACATGTTGTTATCGCTCCATGGCATATGGATATTAATTACGCGATTTCCCAAGGTATCAAATGCCTCTAAAATTGATGTGTTGGTTGCTGCACTTCCCGTACCTTTTGACCAAAAAGTTATTGTCATATCATTTCCCATATCAAAATCAGAAAGTTCAAGAAGCGAATGATTCGTCCCGTCAAACTCAACATGGCCGTTTCGTTGATCGTAAACTAGAGCCGATTGTGCAGGAGCAGAAGTTGAAGCAAAGCTCAGTAAATTTGTCGGAGCTAACGAATTTTCAAAGAAAAACTCGATGATGATATTGTCGGTTCCATTCCAATTAAATGGCTGATAAAACAACAATTCATTCTGACCGTTGGTTAAATCTGAACGGCTACCTCCTGACCAATGAGCTGCGTTGTATACCTCTGTAAATCCGGTTGAATGAAACGCAGTAAGTATTGCTTCAGAAGTTGACTTCATTGAAATTCGAGGGTATTTCAACTCTCCGGATGATGTAAATGCGGCCAATTGTAGTTCTAATGAATGAATTGAGCCTGCGGTTATTCCGGCAGCACTTAATTCTGCAGCTGTTAGGAGTAGTTGGTACCTTCCACCGCGTTTACTCACATCAAATGGCAATGAAGAAGTTCCAGTTGATGAGCCAAGAGATGCATACGCCAAACTCGCTCCGCTTCGATTTTTTTCTTCACGCGTGTAAGTGTCCGATTGAACATATGGAAATGGATTCATTCCAATTGTTGGACTGGCGTTATGATTTGCTAGAAATTGATTTCCATTTACTTGCACTGAATCGAATACACCTGTGTTATCGAACACACGTGTGTAGGTTAAGTAATCCCACTCACCACAATCGTATTGATCCCAAGTAGTTAATGGACTACATTTCAATTTGTAGTACATTAATACTTTTTCAAACCGTTTATCATTCAATTCTTGCGGAAAAACAAAATTTGCTCTTCGGGTTACAATTGTATCAAAAGTGTACGTTTGAACCCATGTTGTATCTTGGGCAACTAATTGAAGAGTTGACACTAATGTTAAAATAAAGGGTAGCAATCTTTTCATAGAAAATTAATTTAAAACAAATATACGATTCCGACTAAACTAAGTGCAGATAATCAACTTTTTGAATGAATCGTGCGCTCAATTCGCGATAGTAAAACAAGCTCCGATTTATTCATACGATTAAACGCATTGCCCACTTTAATACAAAGGTTAAGCATAAATTTCTGTTGATTACGTGATAGTAAATTTTGAAGTGAATCGAACAGCTCTTTAAAGCGCTCGTAGGCCAATTCTGAATTCAATTTGTCGCTAACCAACGCATCCATCATTTGCTCGATAAATTCGATCGATTTGACTCCGAATGGATCAGAACTATCCGCTAATTCCATCCAATTTTCGTTCAAAAACAGGTGTATAGCAGCCCTTTCCTCTTGCTCAATTGATTTATCCGCATAAGCGACAGCATATACTGCGTAACCACAACAGCGCGCAAATTTTTCCATACCGATCATTTATTCACGTAAAAAATAGGCAGAACATTTACCGTTTCCTCAAACATGTCACTGTTTTTGTAGATAAAAAACAACTGCTCCCAAGGCGATTCTTGAAAACTCTGATCGTTGGCTTTTAATCGCTCGAGTTCATCTTTTAACCAAGGTTTTTCTTTTAAAATATCTACAGCCTTATCTTCAAAAACATACGCTGAAAAATATTCTTTTTGCTGCAGATAACTATCGAAAAAGTTCCAACGGAAATAAGAATCTTCTGATGATGCTAAACAGGCAGCCAGCAAGAAAGGTCGAGCAAATTGGGTTGTTGGGATCAATACATCTCCAGCCTTTAAAAACAGTGTATCTTGTTTTATTGCAGACTGCATTTTTGAATGGTAATAATGTCCTTCGTATGGTTTAGAAGGACTGTCAAAAGCAAATACTTTCTCTTTCAACAAGACAATTAGCGTATCTTTTTTAATTGTTGACATGTCAATTTCATTCGCCATCAATCGCTCTAGAACACGTTTCGACTGACGAGAAACAACAATAAAATCTGGTATTTCCTGAGTTGATTTCGCTTCATAAGTTCCGTACCAAGGAATGTACTTTTCAAAAGGTTGATCGGTATGGTATTTCAATCGTGGTAAGTTGGTGACTTCACTAATGGGTTTAGAAAATGTATAGCCCTTGAATAAAACGCTGTCCTTGATTTCTGTTAATTCAAAATTGAAGTTGTATTTGCTTTGTGAATTCCAATAATCGATAGAAGCCTTTTTTGCTAATTCAATCTCCTTGGCATTAGAAGCGGTAAATTCAATAAGCCGAGTTAAAAAAGCAAGTGTTGATTGAACCCGTTGGGGAAAAGGTTTGAGCATGTGGGTTTCAGTAGTAAAACTAATGGCATGAAATAAAGTAGCATATCCCATGGCGTAGCGCGGAAGATCATTAAATGCATACAACCCATCTTCTGGTGTTTCTCCTTTTAACTCGACATATGGAAATAAATCCCAGCCATCTTTTTTCAAATTCACATTCATCCAAGGCAATAGCTTTTCATACGTGATAGATTTAATAGATGGCGCCAGTCTTTCTTTCATTGAAGAAATATACGTCAGTGTGTACTGGTAATCTGCACCATTGGAAACGTGCGTATCTACAAAGACATCTGGATTAAGGACATGAAAGATTTTGGCGAACGTAAAGGCATTCTCTGAATCCATTTTAATAAAATCGCGATTCAAATCGAGGTTTTGTGCATTGCCGCGAAAGCCATACTCATCTGGACCATTTTGGTTGGCTCGACTCGTGCTGTTTCGATTCATCATTCCTCCGACATTGTATGCAGGAATAAATGCAATCACTGGAAGTTCTTTCGTTGGCTTCCCTTTTGTTATCCATTGGTCCAACCAAATCAGGCACGCATTTATTCCGTCAGGTTCACCTGCATGAATGGCATTATTTATCAAAATGGTTGTTTGATTCTTCGCTTTCTCAAAGGTTTTTGTGGAATCACCAGATCCATTAATCACGCATAAATATATGGGGAGACCATAATCTGAATCGCCCATTGCATACAACTCAATTTCGCGATGCGCACGATCCAGTTTTTGTAAATGACTGATAAGTTGAGGATACGTCGGAGAAGAATTTCCGTTCCATTGTGCATGAATCGATTGAAAAACACAAAAGCTGATACCAATAAGAAGAAGTTTACCCATAACCACGAAAATAAGGATTTCGGTTAGTTTGAGCAGAAGTCTTAAAAAATGAAATGTTTACTTTTGTAACATGCGCATTGATATTTTAACGGTTGTCCCGCAATTACTTGAAAGTCCTTTTGGTGCTTCAATCATGCAACGTGCACAAGATAAAGGATTGGTGGAGATTCATGTTCACAATATCAGGGACTACTCGACAAACAAGCATAAAAATGTTGACGATTATCAATACGGTGGTGGAGCAGGGATGGTGATGTCCGTTGAACCAATTGCTTCGCTTATGGATCAATTGCAAAGTGAACGGGAATATGATGAAATCATTTACATGACTCCGGATGGCGATTTATTCGAACAACCGATGGCAAATGGACTCTCGTTAAAGAAAAACCTAATCATACTTTGCGGACATTACAAAGGAGTGGATGAGCGTATTCGCGAGCATTACATTACGAAGGAAATTTCCATTGGATCATTTGTTTTGTCAGGTGGAGAACTTGCTGCCGCTGTTGTGGTTGATGCTATTGCGCGATTAATACCTGGTGTGTTAAACGACGAAACATCCGCATTAACGGACAGCTTTCAGGACAATCTTTTATCTCCTCCGGTCTATACTCGCCCACCGGAATTTCGAGGCTGGAAAGTTCCTGCAGTGCTATTATCAGGAGACCCTTCAAAGGTAGAAGCTTGGAGAGAGGAACAGGCGTATATTCGAACGAAAACACGTCGTCACGATTTATTAAACGAATAAGCAGCTAAAATTATGAATCTCGTCACCATCGAAGAGGCAACAATTGTTCTTAAAGAAGGGAATACCCTACTTTACCCAACGGATACCATTTGGGGTTTAGGATGTGATGCGACGAATGAAGGCGCCTGTCAAAAAATACTGAGTTTAAAAAAACGTCCCGAGGATAAGAGTTTCATTGTTTTGGTTGATGGGTTTGCTATGCTTGAACGAATCGTACCGGACTTCCATCCAATCTGCTATGATCTTATCGATTTGGCTAACAAACCGCTAACCATCATTTACCCCTCAGCAAAAGGATTAGCACCGGCTGTTATCGGAAAAGATGGATCAATTGCTATTCGGGTTACAAAAGATCCATCATGTTTAAAATTGATTCGAAGCTTACGTCAACCTATTGTAAGTTCTTCTGCCAACTTATCTGGCAAAGCAAATCCTACGTGTTTTGATGAAATTGACGCCGAAATAAAGGAAGGTGTTGATGCCGTGTTAAATTGGCGCCTAAATGAAAAAATGACTAACCCATCGCAAATTATCAAAATTGACCTAACGGGTGGCGTGAAGGTGATCCGAAGTTAAACTGCCTATTTTCGAATTCTACCTATCTTTGCCGTCGATGAGCGAAAATTACGCGAAATACCTCAAGCATCCTGTTTTTAAAGTGACGTCTGAGTTGGTTACAGAACATAACCTTCAGGCGTATGTTATCGGAGGATTTGTTCGTGATTTAATTCTGGGAAGGCCTTCGAAAGACATAGACATTGTAGTAGTGGGAAGCGGTCTGGAATTGGCAAAAGCGTGTGCTGCTAAATTACGTGTTAAAAAGGTTTCTTTATTTCACAATTTCGGAACCGCTCATTTTAAATACAAGGATTTAGACGTAGAGTTTGTAGGTGCACGAAAGGAATCTTACAGGTCTGATTCGCGGAAGCCAATTGTCGAGAATGGCACATTAGAAGATGACCAAAAGAGACGTGACTTCACAATTAACGCCTTAGCTATCAGTCTGCATGGTCAGGATTTCGGTGCGTTAATCGATCCATTCAATGGATTAGCCGATTTGGAAAAAGGGATACTTCGGACACCATTAGATCCAGATACGACGTACAGTGATGACCCGCTTCGGATGATGCGTGCCATTCGATTTGCATCGCAATTGGATTTTAAAATAGAAAGTGAAAGTTTAACATCGATCATTCAGAATGCGGAACGATTGTCTATTATTTCTGCCGAGCGAATAATGGACGAATTCAATAAAATTGTGTTGAGTCATATTCCATCAAGAGGCTTGAAACTCGCATTTGACACCAAACTCTTGCATCAATTCTTTCCTGAAATGGTTGCGCTTCATGGCGTGGAAACCATTGACGGAAAATCGCATAAAGACAACTTTTACCATACGCTTGAAGTGGTAGACAACGTAGCAAAAAATAGCGAGAACTTGTGGCTGCGCTGGTCTGCAATCTTACACGATATTGCAAAGCCACAAACCAAGAAATTTGATCCTCAAGTTGGTTGGACATTTCATAGCCACGAGGAAGTTGGCGCACGAATGACTCCTCGCATTTTCAAACGATTGAAATTACCGTTAGATCATAAAATGAAATACGTGCAAAAACTTGTGCGACTTCATTTACGACCTATTGCGTTAGTCAAGGGATTTGTTACTGATTCTGCCATTAGAAGGTTACTAAGTGAAGCTGAAAACGACATTGATGACTTGATGCTTTTGTGCAACGCAGATATTACGTCAAAGAATGAATTTAAAGTAAAAAAGTTCAAGCGAAACTTTGAAATTGTCACAGAAAAACTGCGTGCTGTAGAGGAAAAAGATCGAATTCGAAATTTTCAACCGCCAGTTACCGGAGAACTAATCATGAAAACGTTCAGTATCGGACCTTGTGCAGAAATCGGCTTGATAAAGTCACGAATTAAAGAAGCTATACTTGAGGGAATTATACCGAATGAGCACGAAGCTGCTGTTTCATTCATGTTAAGTTTGGGCAAAGAGCTTAATCTAACTCTTGTGAACGACCCTTTATCAAATAAATCCTTGTAATTTTACCTTAAAATACTTTTAGAATGGCAGGCTTAAAGTTTCGAGTCCTTTTAGATACTGATAACAATACTGAGATTTTCCGCGATATCCTCATCAATGACATTGATAATTTTGAGTCTTTTTATCAAGCAATAATTAAAAGTTTCGGGTTTCAAGGAAATGAAATGGCCAGTTTTTATGTTTCTAATGACAATTGGGATAAGGGGCATGAAATAAGTCTAATGGACATGTCCTACGACGATGATTCCGTTGATTCTCCCTCTGCAATAATGAAAAGTGCTACCCTAAAGGACTTTTTGGAAGAACCCGATCAGAAATTCATTTTGGTATATGATTTCCTAAGAATGTGGATTTTTCTGATTGAATTAATCGGATTTGAAAAAGAAGGCCCTGCGACTCCTGAGGTTATTTTATCAGTTGGCATGGCGCCGCCCGAAGATTCAAAATCGGCAACAGGTCAAGAAGAACTCTTCATGGGTGAATTTGAAGAAGATGAGAACGAGGATTCATTTGATACGGACGATTTTGATGATGGTTACGATGAAGAAGATTTTTCCGGATACAACGAATACGACTACGAATGAAACAAGATAATGGAGATCCTATTGGCGTGGCGATCGCCGAATATGCTCAAACCAAAAAACCAAAAGATATTGTTGTTTCATCAGATATTTGTGATGACGACATCATACCAATCGAGGTACTTTTCCGTACGCTAGACGAGATGCCGGTTCTTGAACAAATGGCTCTGGATCGATGCGCTGGCAAGGTGCTTGACGTTGGCGCGGGAGCTGGAGTTCATTCAATAGAATTAATGGACAGGGGAATAGATGTGACCGCAATCGATGTCTCTCATGGCGCCGTTGAATGGATGAAAAAACAAGGTATTCATTCAAAAAAAATCAATTTTTTCGAACTGAAAAATGAGTCATTTGACACGATACTCATGTTAATGAACGGATTGGGAATTGCAGGTACATTAGCCAATCTTGAAAGTACACTTCAACATGCCGCCAGTTTATTGAATAAAGGCGGGAAAATTCTTTGCGATTCCTCTGATATAAAGTACCTCTATGAAGATGAAGACGGCTCGTTATGGGTTGATTTAAATGCTGAATATTATGGGAACTTCCGTTTTCAGATGAGTTATGGAAAAGAAAAAAGCGCCTGGTTTGACTGGCTTTATGTTGATTTTGACAACTTATTTAAAGCAGCAGAATCGGTAGGTCTAAAAGCAAGACGGATACACGAAGAAGATGACCATTTCCTCGCTGAGCTGATAAAAGAATAATTGATGAAGTGGTTTTACGCATCCATTTGTCTACTTTTTACCGTTAATTCCTTTTCCCAAATCGATCCATTCCCTTCTCAACAGAGAGGTTTGTTGTGGAAAATATCCGGAAACGGATTGAATTCAACAAGTTACCTATTCGGAACGATGCATCTCATGGATTCAGATTTATTTCTTTACCCTAAGTCCTTGGATAGTATTGTACAGCATTCCGATCAATTCATACTTGAAATTGGTGCGCTACCTGATCCGTTCAAAACACTTAACCTTTTGACGCTAAATGAAGGCTCCTTTTTTGATTTTTTTACAAAAAAAGAGGTAAATGACATCATCAAATGGGCTGAAGAAAATTTACATCTGAACGAGAAATCATTCTGTTCTATGGTAGAAAGATGGAAACCTTTTGCCGTGATTCAATTAGCTAGTCAATTGGCATTTGAAGGTGAAACGTCCTCCTATGAAATGAAACTTTATTCTCTTTCAAAAGAAAAGCAACTGCCAATTATCGGACTTGAAACGGTTGAACAACAAATTGGTTTTTTTGACAAATTACCAGAGAAATATCAAAAGGAAATGGTCCTTTCCGCATTAAAGCCGAAGGCCAGTATTCTAAAAGAAATGAAGGAACTGCAATCGATGTATTTAAATGAACACATTGACTCACTTTATCTGTACATTTCAGAACAAGAAGTAAATTCTAATTTTCCCACTGAGCAATTCCTTGATAACCGAAATAAAAAATGGATGGACACATTGCATGCTGAATTGCTAGAAGACCAGAATCTTTTTATCGCGGTTGGTGCTGGTCATTTAGGGGGTAAAAATGGATTGGTTCGCGGTCTACAAGAAAAAGGTTTTATTGTTTCACCCATACTTTTACATACGCTAAAATGAAATCGATCTTAATATTTCCAATGGTATTTTTCTTTTTGGTTGGATGTACTAGCTACTCTGAACATGACAAATCACAGTTTGATTCAGAAATAAAGACATTCCTCAAGAAGAAAAAAATTAGGTGTAAAGTATCTCCTTCGGGTTTATACTATCGTATTGATTCCATTGGACAAGGAAGATTTATTCAATTTCAAGACAGTGTTTCAATTAGTTACACTGGGAGATTGTTATCAGGCACAATAGTAGATCAACAAGTAAAACCGATAAGGTTTGCTGTCCGAGATCTTATTCCAGCATGGAAAGAATTACTTTTAGAATTAAGAAAAGGAGGACAAGCGTACATGGTAATTCCTCCCCAACTTGGCTATGGATCTAACGATCTTGAGAAGATTCCACCGCATTCCATTTTAGAATTTACCTTAAGGGTAAATGAGGTAAAATAAATCATACCAATTTTACTTGAACTTTACTTGTAGTTCGGTTCTAAAATCCTATTTTTGCGCTGCACAAACAGAATTAAAAAGCAACCATGAGTGTACTTGTAAACAAAGATTCAAAAGTTATCGTTCAAGGATTTACCGGAAGTGAGGGAACCTTTCACGCCGGTCAAATGATTGAATACGGAACGAATGTCGTCGGTGGTGTGACACCTGGTAAAGGTGGAAGTACACATTTAGACCGTCCGGTATTTAATAGTGTTGCTGATGCTGTAAATTCAACTGGCGCAGATGTATCCATCATTTTCGTTCCACCTGCTTTTGCCGCAGACGCGATAATGGAAGCAGCAAATGCGGGGATAAAAGTTATTGTTTGTATTACAGAAGGGATTCCTGTTAAGGATATGGTTATGGCCAAAGAGTACATCAAGGGTTTTGATTGTCGCTTAATTGGGCCAAATTGTCCGGGTGTAATTACCGCTGGCGAAGCAAAGGTTGGAATCATGCCTGGATTTGTTTTCAAGAAAGGAAAAGTTGGTATTGTTTCCAAATCTGGAACATTGACTTACGAAGCGGCTGATCAAGTCGCTAAGGCTGGTTTAGGAATTACAACTGCCATTGGTATTGGTGGTGATCCAATTATCGGAACTACAACGAAAGAGGCTGTTGAATTGTTAATGAATGACCCAGAAACAGAAGGAATTGTAATGATTGGTGAAATTGGCGGAAACCTTGAAGCAATTGCCGCTCGTTGGATTAAAGAAAACGGTACAAAACCTGTTGTTGGATTTATCGCAGGAGAAACCGCACCGAAAGGTAGAACAATGGGTCATGCTGGTGCAATTGTTGGCGGAGCTGACGATACAGCTGAAGCGAAAAAACGAATTATGCGTGAATGTGGCATTCATGTAGTAGATTCACCGGCACATATAGGAATGAAAATGGCGGAAGTCTTAGGGTAAAACCAGAAGAAAAAATAAAATAGAGAACTCACTGAAATAATTTTAGTGGGTTTTTTTAATCAAAAATAAAATGACTATTTTTGTCATGTTATTTTTTGTCATTTATGTTGTTGGATAAAAAACGAATAGAGAAAAATCTAAAAATTAGTGAACTTGCCTCTAAACTGGGAATTGACTCCAGTTTAATGAGTCGTATTTTAGCGAATAAACGTAAACCCACAAAGCATCAACTTTATATACTCGCGAAAGAACTTGAAATTGACTATAACGAACTTTTAACCTATTATTTAGCCGAAGAAATAGTTGATCTCGTTAAAGGTTACCCTGAAATTGCGGGTGAAATTTTAGCCGTTGCTGAAGAACGAGTATCATTTCTGCGAAGCACTACGTTCATGACAACAATCAATTACTCGACGAAAATTGAAGCATCTCTAACAAGGATAAATCAGTTGAAAACAAGCTGGAATTCATGTAAACCATTGGATCAAGTTCAATTACAAAAAATGGAGGAGTATTTCAACACTTCTTATACTTTTGAAAGCAATCGCATAGAGGGGAATACGCTAACCTTACAAGAAACGCACCTAGTAATTAACGAAGGAATTACTATTGGGGGAAAAAGTATGCGTGAACATTTAGAAGTTGTCAACCACAAAGAAGCAATTGAATTAGTAAAAGACATAGTCCGCCAACAAGTACCGTTCAATTCGTATCATTTGAAACAATTACATCAATTAATCCTTAAAGGAGTTGATGACAGAAACGCAGGTGTTTACCGCACTGTTCCAGTGCGTATTTCAGGAAGTGCACATGTGCCACCAGAGCCCTATCTTATTGATCAAATGATGGAAGATTACTTTGTTTTCTATCAAACCCGACGTGCTTATTTACATCCGATAATTTTAGCAGCAGAAATGCATGAGCGATTGGTAACCATCCACCCATTTGTCGATGGCAATGGACGAACAGCTCGGTTGGTTATGAATTTGATTCTGCTACAACACGGGTATACAATTGCCAATCTCAAAGGAAACTTTGATGATCGCATGCGTTATTACCATGCATTAGAACAAGTGCAAGTTAATCATGAAAGTGAATCATTCTATGCGCTAATCACCGAACATGTTGAATCATCATTAGAAGAGCATTTGCATTTAGCTGGGGTGAATTAAAGGTACTTTTTGACTTAGTATAAGTTTTTTTGCATTATTTAGTACTATGTATTGCATAGTTCATTCTTTTACATATATCTTTGCATAAGATTTAAGTACTATGAATTTAGAAAATACACAGGCGCAAATGCGAAAAGGAATTTTGGAGTATTGCATCCTTTCTATACTATCCAAGAAAAAGGAAGCTTATCCGTCTGAAATTCTGGAAACATTAAAAGATTCAAAACTCATTGTAGTAGAAGGGACGCTTTATCCATTATTAACGCGCTTAAAAAACATGGAATTATTAACCTATCGCTGGGAGGAATCCACTTCCGGTCCTCCACGAAAATACTTTTCTCTTACGACCTTAGGCAAGGCATTTTTAACGGAACTCGACAGTACATGGAATGAACTTCGTGGTGCTGTAAATCAAATCACTCAATCATAACTAACATGAAGAAAACAATTTCAATCACCATTAAATCAATGCACATACTCGTTGAAGAAGATGCTTATGACTTGTTATCCATATACTTATCTAGAGTGGAGACCATACTTGAAAAGACAACTGGTAAAAAGGAAATCATTGAAGACATAGAACTGCGCATTGCTGAATTATGCCAACAGAAAAGTACTCCTAAAAAAGAAGTTATTGACTTAGAGGATATGCGTTCTATATTGAATACACTAGGCAATCCAGACGAATTTATTGAAACAGATGAAGCAACCTTTACGGGCTCTTCAACTTCAGAATCAAAATCAACAGCTGAAAAGCGACTTTTCCGAGATCCTGAACATGGAATGATCGCAGGAGTTTGCAGCGGAATTGCAGCCTATTTTGGAATAGATGTGGTTATCGTTCGTGCCCTCTTTGCCCTTGTCTTTTTGACCGTTGGATTTGGTTTGCCCTTAGACCTTATTCTCTGGGTAATTGTACCTAAAGCCACTAGCTCAATCGATAAATTGCGTATGCACGGTAAACCAATTACGTTAGACAATGTAAAAGATGAGGTAGAACAGGCAAGTGAACGATTAAAGTCCACTGCATCAACATGGCGTGATCGAATAAAACGCACTCAACATGACTCAAATCTTTTCGTTCGTGTAGCGGGATTCTTTTTAAAATTTATAGGATACGTAATTATTTCACTTGGAATTTCATTATTCATAGCACTGGTGATTTTCTTCTTTAACCAAAATAATTTAGTTCCAATTGAATTTAACGGGCATCAACTTACACTTACAGAATTGAATTCCTTGGTATTCGAAGATACGAAAGATACAAGCTGGGCATATCTCGGTATTTCTTTGAGCTTGATATGCCTCATGTTCTTCCTATTAATTTCAGGAAGTTCACTTGTATTCAATGTTAAAAGTAAACTCATTAAATATACGAGTTGGATTACTTTTTCCATTGGTTTAATCGGAATAGTAATCTGCATTGCTATTGGAACAAAAACAGCCAACTCATTCAGAGAAGAAGTCGAAATAGAACGACCCGCACATACGTATTCTGGAGACACGTTGTTAATCACTACTCGATCTTTGGGTATCTATTCAGTAAAAAATGAAAAAATGTCACTTGACGAAGATCAATCGCTGACTGTAAATGGACCAAATGCAACTATACATGGTATTGAGATCACCTACCAACAGTCACCAGATTCATTGTTTCGAGTTTTCCACCAGATGAGTGCTAAAGGGAATTCAACGAAAGAAGCTGTTCAACGAATTAAACGTATACGTTACTCTTCCTCATTAAATGGAAACGAATTGATATTACCTACTTATTTCACTTTCCCGAAGCGTGATCATTTGAGGGATCAGGAGGTAGAAATTATTGTGAAAATACCTAAGGGCAAAGTAATCAAGCTTGACGGAAAGCTACTAGTTTTTGAAACGTCGAGTCTTCAAGATGGAGCAATTATCGGGGGTGGATCATTCGATCCTGCGAGCAATTACTCGGGCTGGTAATAATCAAAAACAAAGGCTGTCCTAACTAGACAGCCTTTGTTTTTCTTAATTTATTACATTTCAAGAATTACCGAAATTTTCTCATGTGTTCACGGTATTCCATCTTACTGGAATCGAACGTCAATAACGGTAAAAGTACATTGCCTTTATCTTTATCGATCATACGCTCGAACAAAAACTTCGAAGCTTCCAACCGATCTGAGTCATAATTCAATGTTTCAATAATTTTATACGCTTGACTTGCCGTTAAACAAAAAGAAGCCAAATCACCAATGATGGCATCTTTGCGATCAGCATCGAAACTTAAATCTTTCAAATCAGCTACAAATTGATCACCGTCACCAAGTATATTTCGACAACCTGAAGGTGTTTGATTCGTTTGTACTGGTACTTGTTGGGTTTGCTGAATTTGTTGCACAGGTGGCGGAGAAGTAACTTGATTTGACGTTGTTGTCGTAGTAGTCGTAATCGTTGTATTAGACGTTTGATAACTCGTCGATGACTGG
>JBILNH010000120.1:0-7650 GCA_044375095.1 Crocinitomicaceae bacterium | reverse complement strand
GTGAATCCTTGGTCAACCAATAAATTATGGAACATATATTCACGGTGATAAGTACTCCAATAGTTGTGCGCATTTTGAAGGTATCCTGCGCCGTGAACAAAGAGAACTGCTGCACCATTTTTTTGATCCGAATTGGGTTGGTATAATCGTGCAAAAACATCTTTCCCATCACTGCCGTTGAACGAAATTACTTCAGGTTCACGCCAGTTGTATGTTTTGAATGCTGGAGAACGCGAATCAGTGAGTTGTGTCAGGTTGCTTGGATTGTCCATTGAGCTGGTGTAAATCTCCCAAGGCTTGTTCTTGAAAGAATAGCGTAAGGCAAGCGTTTTCTCATCCGGAGAAAGTTCTACCTCGTAGTATCCTGATTTAGTAAGTAACGGAACCATTTTCATTGCTTTAATATCATAGCGGTAAAAATTGCGATCACCTGGATGAGTGGTGTTCGTTTGCAGGTAAAAATGTTCGCCATTTTGGGAAAGAGTAACTGTATGAACTTCCCAATTACCTTTTGTCAATTGGCTAATTTTTCGAGTGCTAACCGATATTAGGTAGAGATGTGAATAACCTGTTTTTTCCGATTGAAAATAAACGTTGTCCCCGTCCTTTAGCCAGCCTAACGTACCTGCTTCTGTATTCCAACTTGAAATCCCGGGGCCACCAATCCATGCCTCATCGTGCTGATGATCTAATTCCTCGTATTTTCCCGTTGTTAAATCGATCAGAACAATCCAACGGTCTTTATTGTCGTATGAGCGAATGTCGCAAACCGCTTTTGGTTGATTGCTGTGAAACACAAGTTCGTGCATTACAATTTTACGGTCTTCAGTGTAGGTTGTTGTATCGGTTAAGAATGCCGGTTTTTTTCGAATGTCTGATAGACGAGAAAAGTCAATCCAATATACTGTGTCGTTCGTTAAATCACCTATTCCGAGTCGATGTGTTGGTTCATTCTCACCAACTTTTGGACGGGCTTTAAACTCTTTGGTATGGCCTGATTTGGTCAGGTAGTTCGGTACATTTGTCTCTTCATTCTGCGGGTAATCGCTTGCTCTGAAGGAAACAAAATGACCGGAGGGGTCTATTTGGATTTGTTCAATGGATTCTACGTTGCTATAAATTTCCATTCCGGGAGGTGGAGTTTGGCTAGGTACGTTTTTTCTCCATTCGCGTTGTACTTTTTTTTGTTGCCAATATAGAAAGAGTTCTTCTTCTGTTTGTCCAAGAGTCGTTTGAAGATTTTTATCCGCTGGTTTTTTACCTTTTTTGAATTGCGTAATTTGCGCAACAGCGCCATTCGTTCGGTCATACTTATGCAAATTCGATTGGCATTCGAAATAAATAACTGATTGTTCTTTTCCCCGAAAGATTCGCGTTACCGGCGACATTGATTGGTAGATTAATGTTGAAACCTTCGTTTTTCGGTCGTATCTATACAAAGCTCCTTCAATAAGTTGGTAATGATCAGTGAAATTCGCTTGTGCTGGATCAAATTCGAAAAGTAATCCATTCGCTTTTATCGCTTTCGCATCTTTTGTTTTTAATTGAAAACTGTAAGTGGAATTTCCGGCTTCATTGGTTGGATTCCAATCAAAATAAAGGACGCTTCCTTCGACACTCCAGCGCATGCTTTCAGGCTGATGTCCAACAAATTCATTGCCTTTCATAATTTCGGGCAGCTTTAACGCTGAGCGTTCTTGACTGAAAAACGGAAAAATGGTACGGAATAAAAGAAAAAGAAGTAGTGCTATTCGCATATGCTATTTTTGGTAAAAATACTAAAGCAAATGCCAGAGCTAGATGACTAATTGCAATTATTTTCATAGGAATCAGGCGGAATCCCAAAAGAAGGCGTATATTTGCACCCTTGAAATTCATTTTTTTATAAACCGAGGTTTCGCACCTCACATTGTAAACACAGTATGGCAACTCGAATCAGATTGCAAAGACACGGTAAAAAAGGAAAAGCCTTTTTTCACATTGTAGCTGCGGATAGCAGAGCAAAACGCGATGGTAAATTCATCGAAAAATTAGGAACGTATAATCCAAATACGAATCCTGCGACAATTGACATCAATTTTGATCGCACATTAAATTGGGTACAAGTTGGGGCAGAGATGTCTGACACAGCTCGTGCAATTCTTTCATACAAGGGTGTACTTTATAAAAATCACTTATTGAATGGGGTTAAGAAAGGTGCATTAACGGCAGAGCAAGTAGAGACAAAATTCGCTGCTTGGGTTGCTGAGAAAGATGCGAAAATCAACAATAAAAAAGACGGTTTGTCTAAGAATGCGGCAGCTGATAAAGCGGCACGTTTAAAGGCAGAAGCTGAGGTAAACGCAGCAAAAGCGGCAGCAGTTGATGCTAAGAACAATCCTGTTGAAGAAGTTGTTGAAGAACCAGTAGCTGAAACTGCAGAAGAAACAGTAGTTGAAGCGTCTGCAGAAGAAGTAACTGAGGCTCCAGTAGCTGAAGAAACTCCTGCTGTTGAAGAAACACCAGTTGTTGAAGAAACACCAGCTGTTGAGGAAGCACCTGTAGCAGAAGAAGCGCCAGTTGTTGAGGAAGCACCTGCTGCTGAAGAGACTGCTTCTGAGGAAGAGACTCCTGCAGAATAATTAAAAGATATGAATAAAGCTGACTGTTTTCAGTTAGGATATATTGCGAAACTTCACGGATTTAAAGGTGAAGTTTCGCTGTTTTTAGACGTCACTAATCCAGAAGATTACGCTACGTTGGATGCCTTATTTATCGAGTTAAACGGTCAACTAACGCCATTTTTTGTAACGACGATAAAGCTTAAAAACAAAGGCTTCGCGGCAGTAAAATTGGAGGGAGTAGACGATGAGGTTGATGCACGTTTGTTGCTTCGAAAAAGTGTTTACCTTCCCGCTGAAATTCTTCCAAAACTTTCTGGAACGCGTTTTTACGATCATGAGGTGGTGGATTTTGAAGTCGTAGATGAGGTTTTCGGATCTGTCGGTAAATTAGTAACAGTGGTTGATCTTGCTGCTAATCCACTTTTTCAAATTATAAACGGAGAAAAAGAGGTGCTCATTCCGTTAATTGATGGATTGGTAAAATCTGTTGATCGAAAAAACAAACAGTTGATCATTAAGGCTCCTGAAGGATTGATTGAATTGTACCTAGGTTAATTGATATTTTCTTTACCTTACCACAAAATTTAGTCATGTCACGAAAACTAATCTTTTCAATTTGTTGTTTCTTCAATCTATTTGCACAAGCACAAAATCAATTCAACTACAAGTATTTTAGTGATGAATCTATTCGTGCTGAAGATCTTTTGATTAAAGAAGATACGATTGTTGTTTTCGGAAATACATTCATGAATGTCGCAAACGAAGGATTTTTCCATCAAATTGATGCAGATGCGAATGTCATAAATACACGTTATTATTCCTCGGCATTGGGACTTCGAATTAATAAAGCTGCCGAACTCAACGATTCAACTTTTTTTGCTGTAGGAGAATTAATGGATCCACTAACAATGGTTAATAATGCCATGTGTTTTAAACTAACGGGGCAAGGTGATATCATTTGGAGTCGAACGTTTGGAGATGTGCAGAATTCAAGTACACGAGCATATGACGTAATACAACTAATCGATTCCTCGATCATTGTTGTTGGAAATTCTGGTGATCGGGGTTTTGCAATTTCATTAAGTCCTACGGGAAATCTCAATTGGAGTGAACAATTGAATTTAGGAAATGGAATAACCGATATTAAGGCTGTAACATCCCTTGACGATTCCACATTTGTTTTAGCAGGATTACAAACCGTAATCGGACAATCCGTTGAGGGAATTCTCATTAAAATGAATACTTTGGGGAATTCAACTTGGGCGAAGATTAATAATCAGTTCTCCACATACCGAGATGTATACGCGTTGAATTCATCCATTTATGTTTTTGATGAAATTAATGCCTCATTAACGAAATTCAATTCTTCAGGTAATGCAACCTGGTCAAATGTTTATGCCAATTTTTACGCTCAAAACGAGGGAAATGATATGTCCATTAATGAAGATGGATTAGGCAATATTTTATTAACGACAAATGACTTTTTTTACGGGCATGTTATTCAAGTAGACACATTAGGAAACGAACTGAGTGATCTAAGTGTAATTGGTAAGTCTATTGAAAGTCTCTTTAAATCCGATGGATCCTTGATTGTATTGGGTAACGGTCCGGTTTATGGTGTGAAGTCGAGTTTTACGCCAATTCCGCATTTCGGAATTATGCAAGGAAGTAGCTCATTTTGTTCCTTTACTGAACAACCTTTTTATTTTTCTCAAAACACGAACATTCAGCCGGTTTCATTTAATTTCACGGGTAGCTTAATTACAACAGTAAATGCAATTAATATAGAATCCCTTAACATTCAACAAGAAGAGGGATGTATTGAAATTCTAGGTGAGTTGAACGAATGGGAAGATCAAAGCCAACTTTCAATCTATCCAAATCCATCAACGGGCGAGGTTGTCTTAACGTCGAATTCATCGATTGAACAAGAAGTAAACGTGTTTGATGCCTTCGGTAAATTGTGCGCGACAATAATGAAGTCCTCCACTTCAAAACAAATCGATTTATTTTATTTGGTAGAGGGAGTTTATTTTGTTCAGGTTGAGAACGAAGTGAGAAAACTTGTGATCAAGAAGTAAAAATTGGAAATTACCCATGCCGTCTAGCATTTTTGCTTTCAAGTATTTTAATGTTTTACAAGAGAATTCCGCGCTTAAAGTTGGTACAGATGCCATGTTATTGGGGGCGTTGGTTCAAGCAGAAGGAGTAAAATCTGTTATCGATATTGGGGCTGGATCTGGCGTGCTTTCGCTTATGGTCGCGCAAAAGAATCTTGCAGCCCACATTCATGCAGTAGAAATTGATGAAAAAAGTTTCCTCGATTGCCAGTTAAATTTTTTAGCATCCCCATGGCCAGATCGATTAACAGCCATTCATGCAGATATTTGTTCATGCACTCCATCTAAAAAGTACGATTTAATCATTTCCAATCCTCCGTTTTATTCGAACAGTTTAATCAATGCTGATCAGCGAACTGCGCGAACGAAACATTCAGAATTTTTGCCAATTGGCAACTTAGTTGATTGGGTAAAGAGAAACATAAGTGATACAGGTACGTGCTGGTTAATATGGCCTTTTCAGGCAGTTGATTTGCTGATTGCTACGTTGGAACAACATCAATTGATCTTACATCAACAAGTTGATATTTACAGTAAAACCAATAGGCCTTCCCGTGTGGTCGTTCAATTCGGAAAAGAGCCAAAGAAATTGCTTAAATCAAGTGTTGTTATCCGTCAAGATGATGGCAATTACACAGAGGAATACATTGGATTAACACGCGACTTCCATGCTGTTGATTTGACTATCAAAAAGTTCAACCGTTAATTCGGACATTTTTCCTTAAATAAATCGAAAACTTTCTCGCATTTTCTGCTTCGTACATCAAATGAAACCATAAATTTGCAGGTGATTTTTCTTTGTTGTGAGATTGATTTCGATTGATTGAATCAAAGAAAAAAGGTAAAAATTTGATTTTTAAACTGTTAGCACTATGAAAACAGGTGGGGTAGATTACCTTCCGATCTTATTGCAAATCGGAATCATTGGTGGATTCGTAGCCTTTGTGTTAGTTATTACGCACTACTTAGGTCCTCGACTCAAATCACAAACGAAAGATGCCAACTGGGAGTGTGGGATTGAATCCCAGGGAAATGCCCGTTTTCCTGTCTCAATTCGATACTTTATGACAGCCATTCTATTTGTTCTTTTTGACGTAGAAGTCATTTTCTTCTATCCCTACGCTGTGAATTTTAAGGCGCTCGAACTGGAAGGATTATTAGCTGTCATTCTATTTGTAGCCATGTTTCTTACAGGATTTTTCTATGTACTTAAAAAAGGAGCATTAGAATGGGAAAGATAGAAGATTTAAAAGTGATTAATGGTGAAGGTTACCAATTAAGCACACTCGAAAAAGTAATAGCAAGCGCCCGTGCAAATTCCATGTGGCCGCTACCGTTTGCAACTTCTTGCTGTGGAATTGAATACATGGCAACGATGGGAAGTAATTACGATTTAGCGCGTTTTGGAATGGAAAGAATGTCCTTTTCTCCACGCCAGGCAGATTTACTTATAGTTGCAGGTACCATCAGTAAAAAATTAGGTCCGGTGCTTCGCCAGGTGTATGAGCAAATGGCAGAGCCGAAGTGGGTCCTTTCTGTTGGCGCATGTGCATCTTCAGGAGGAATTTTTGATACGTATTCCGTATTGCAAGGAATTGACAGAGTAATTCCAGTTGATGTGTATGTTCCTGGATGCCCTCCGCGACCTGAACAAATTATTGACGGAATCATGAAAATCCACGATATGGCTCGCAATGAACCATTAAGAAGAAGGTATTCTGATGAATATAAAGCATTGTTGAACCAATACAACATTGAAGGTCATGAGTAAACAGCTCACCAACGAATACGTTACCGAATTGTTGAACAAGGAGTTCGGTGATGCTATTGTGTCTTCAGACAGTCCTTTTGGGTTGTTGACAATGGAGATTTCTCAATCAAACATTCATTCAGTCATTCAATGGTTGAGGAACCACGATGAACTTACTGTGAGTTACTTAACCAACATTGGCGCAGTGCATTATCCGGAAGATAAAGACCGCGAAATTGCAGTAGTATATCATTTACACAGTTTAGTGAACAATTTCAGAATTCGATTGAAGGTATTTATACCAATCGCGAATCCTGAAATAAAATCAATTGTTGATTTGTACGCGGGTGCCAACTGGATGGAAAGAGAAACATATGACTTTTATGGTGTGCAGTTCATCGGTCACCCGAACTTGGTTCGTATTCTAAATGAAGACAGCATGGATTACTTTCCAATGCGAAAAGAATACCACTTGGAAGATGCAACCCGAGAAGATAAAGACGATCGCTTTTTCGGAAGATAAACAACGAAGTTATGAGTAATCTGAAAAATAGTAACGCGAAAAGCCTGTTTCCAAATCAAGTTGAGTTGGATAATATGGATGGTGAAATCGCTACATTGAATCTTGGTCCGACGCATCCTGCAACGCATGGTATATTCCAAAATGTATTGAAAGTTGACGGTGAGAAGATCCTTTCATCGGAGCAAACTGTTGGATACATCCACCGTGCCTTCGAAAAATTAGCTGAACGTCGTCCTTACAATCAAATCACCCCAATTACAGACCGGTTGAACTATTGTTCTTCTCCAATTAATAACATGGGGTGGCACATGACTGTCGAAAAATTGATTGGTACCGATTTGCCTAAACGCGTGGAGTACATGCGCGTGATCATTATGGAATTGGCTCGAATTGCTGATCATTTAGTGTGTAATTCAGTCATTGGTGTGGATACTGGAGCATTAACTGGATTTACCTATGTGTTCCAAGAGCGTGAAAAAATATATGAATTATACGAAGAGGTTTGCGGCGCTCGTTTGACGACAAATGTTGGTAGAATTGGAGGTTTTGAACGTGACTTTTCTCCTGAGTTTCACCGAAAGCTAAAAGACTTCTTGCGTACTTTCCCTAAAGTATTCAACGAATTAGATAGCTTGTTGTCGCGCAACAGAATTT
>JBILNH010000119.1:0-7677 GCA_044375095.1 Crocinitomicaceae bacterium | reverse complement strand
GTCAACTTTCCGATCTATTCAGGAAATCCTTTTTTGATATGCCAATGGTGAGCGTTATTTTTGACCAATGTTTAGACTGATTATTTTTGGTTTATTGTTCAATGCATCCTGCTTTTCTCAAACGCTCTCCAAGCAAGTTATGGTCACAGGGTCCATTAATCGACTAGACTATTTTACGGGTGGTAGTTTTCGCCTATTAAAAAATCAATGGGTTTTCGGAACCGAATTAACTGTTGGCGCAACCCGCACGTTCGTGCAGCAACGAATTTTTCCGCGACTTGCACTGATTGGTGGTTGGAATTTACTCGAAATAAAAACCAATCGACTTACTACAGAATTAAAAACTGCCTTTTCACTGCTTAACTTGAAAACAACATCGAACAATCTTCATTTTTGGCAAGAATATTTTGGTGGGTTATCCTATTCTGTAGGAGAGTCTGTACGTTTCAATTTAGCTATTTATGCCGGATGGTTAAACGAAAATTTCAATGATGCGTTTACACAAAAGAGAGTAAACAAGGGCACAATAGGATACGAAGCGTCAATTGGACTGAGTTATGCGTGGTAAGGAAAAGGTATTAGTTGTTTTAGTTTTAATTCTTTTTGCATGCCAGAAAAAGAAAGACTTTGTATTCATTCGAATTGCTGGACATGCCGGAATGGGACTTGAAAATGCAAACAGTATTTTTCATGATAATTCCTTCGAGTCAATTGAACTGGCGCTCGCAATAGAGGGGTGTGATGGGGTTGAGGTAGATCTTCAGCGAGCAAAAGATGGTTCATTGTGGCTGTATCATGACGATAAACTCGAAACTCAAACCAACAGTTCGGGATGTATCGCAACCAAAACAGCAAATGAGTTATTGCCTGTGACGTACTCTACAATCAAGAATGAAGAGCTACTCGAGTTCACTAAATTACCTTGGGAAAGGTTGAGAGGAAAACGATTGTTTTTAGATATACGCCATTACAGCGGGTGTGATTTTTCGATTCTTGATGCACAAGAAATGATCTCTTCTATAAATGATCAGTTACCGAACGATCATGAAGTGGATTTGGCAGTCATTTTAAATAGAAAGCAATGGGTGGAAGAATTTGTTGCTGCTGGATTTCATGTATTTCTTCATGTGCATCCCGAAATTGATGATCCTACCAATATTAGTGAAGGTTTTCCGGGTATTTCAGGAGTTATTTTAAAGAATAATGAATGTCAAATAGATGATGTTCAATTCTGGCAATCAAAAGGCAAAAAAGTCGTTATTTTTGAAATGCGTTCACCCAAAGGAATTCGAAAAGCATTGAATAAATATCCCGATGAGGTGATTACTGACGATGTAAGAGCAACCCTAATTGAAAAATACTAATGGCAAAAAAGAAAGAACGATTGAATGTGGTGTATTCAACAAATCCTGACTTTCAGTTTGAATACGACGAGGACGAACAACCAGATACATTGCCTGTGAACCAACAGAAATTATACGTTTCCATTGATCGCAAGCAACGTGGAGGAAAAGAAGTGACGTTAATTGAGGGTTTTATTGGGTCTGAAGATGACCTAAAAGACCTCGGAAAGATGGTCAAGCAAAAGTGCGGTGTGGGAGGAACGGCAAAAGATGGTGAAATTTTAATCCAAGGAAATTTTCGTGATAAGGTTTGCGCTCTGCTTGAAAAAGAAGGGTATCAAGTCAAACGCAAAGGAGGTTGATCAAAGGGATTTTTTCTTCTTTACAAACATTTCATAATGAATGATTAGATAAAAAACTATCTTTGTCCCGATGGAAAAGCAAGTCATTCTGAATACGCGGCATTTCGAACTCACGCTCAACAGACTTTGCTATCAATTAATTGAAAATCACCACGATTTTTCTTCAACTGTTTTAATTGGATTGCAACCGAGAGGCGTAAATGTCGTTGCTCGGTTGAAACACCAATTGGAAGAAATACTTGGACATGCTATTACGTGTGGGAATTTGGATATCACGTTTTATCGGGATGACTTTAGACGCCGTGAACGCCCAATAATTCCAAGTGTTACCAATATCGATTTTGATATCGAAAACAAAAAAGTAGTGCTGGTTGATGATGTACTTTTTACGGGAAGAACAATTCGGTCAGGACTCGATGCGCTCCTCGCTTTTGGTCGTCCGCAAAAAGTGGAATTACTCACACTCATCGACAGAAGGTTTAGCCGCGATTTACCTATTCAAGCTGATTATGTCGGTAAAATGGTCGATACCCTTCATGCCGAACGTGTTTCGGTAGAATGGAAAGAAATCGAAGGAGAAGATAAAGTTGTTTTGTACACACCGGAAACTGATGAATAATTTAAGCGTTGATCATTTAACAGGAATTAAAGACCTTACTCGAGAAGATATTGAACTTATTTTCACGACAGCCGATAGTTTTAAAGGTGTTATTAATCGACCAATTAAAAAAGTTCCTTCTTTACGCGATATCACAATTGCCAACTTATTTTTTGAGAATTCTACTCGTACGCGTCTCTCATTTGAATTAGCAGAAAAACGCCTATCAGCCGATGTGGTAAATTTTAGCGCATCCAGTAGCTCTGTCAAAAAAGGAGAAACGTTAATTGATACCGTCAATAACATTTTGGCCATGAAAGTTGACATGGTCGTTATGCGTCACCCAAATCCTGGAGCAGCTTTATTTCTATCCCAGAGAATTGATGCAAAAGTGATCAATGCCGGAGATGGAACACACGAACACCCAACGCAAGCCTTGCTGGATGCCTATTCCATTCGAGAAGCGCTTGGAACAGTAGAGGGTAAAAAAGTGGTAATTGTCGGCGATATTCTGCACTCACGCGTAGCACTTTCAAATATTTATTGCCTCCAAAAGTTAGGTGCTGAGGTAATGGTTTGCGGTCCAACTACCCTAATACCAAAGTACATTGAAGAACTCGGAGTCAAGGTGGAACATAACCTAAGGGCAGCGCTTGAATGGTGCGATGTGGCGAACATGCTTCGGATTCAGTTGGAACGTCAAGACATTAAATATTTCCCATCCTTGCGCGAATATTCGATGCAATTTGGATTGACGAAAGAGGTGTTGAATTCATTGAATAAGCAAATTGTTGTCATGCACCCCGGACCAATTAATCGAGGTGTTGAAATAACCTCCGATGTGGCCGATTCCGACCAATCAATAATTCTTCAACAGGTTGAAAACGGTGTAGCCGTTCGTATGGCTGTGATTTATCTTCTGGCAGCGAAAATCGAAAGGTAATAGGTGACCTTTATCTATGGCCTTTAACAAAAAATCGTATTTTTGAAAAAAACCATGTAATGAATTTTGAAACGATTCAAACCAATCAAGAGGCAGTTGTCATAACCAACGTGGATAAATTAGATGCATCGAATGCAACTGAGTTAAAATCGATTCTTGTCTTACTCAATAAGAATGGCGTAAATAAGATGGTTCTCGATATGAATCATACAAAGTATTGCGATTCTTCAGGTTTGAGCGCTATTTTAACCGCAAATCGTCTTTGTAAAGACACAAATGGTGAGTTTGCTTTGTGCGGACTGCAACAAACCGTCAAGAAATTAATCGAGATTTCACAATTGGATCGCGTTCTCACGATTACCGATGACAGATCCTCTGCTATAGAGGCGCTTCATAAGTGAGTTTTACCGTTACAATACTAGGCAGTGGCGCTGCTGTACCAACGCATCGGCGCAATCCAACAGCTCAGTTTATTCTTTGTAACGACAGGCACATTCTTATTGATTGTGGTGAAGGTACACAGCTGCAATTGAGAAAATACGGCATTAAAATTCAACGAATTAATCACATCCTGATTTCTCATTTACATGGGGATCATTTCTTCGGACTAGTAGGTTTAATAAGTACAATGCACCTACTTGGAAGAACGAATGGATTAACGATTTACGGTCCTTCACCACTCGAAAATATTGTTCGATCACAGCTCGAAATTGGTGGAGCTAAATTGGATTTCGATCTCACATTTGTCCCAATTGACGGCGATGTTTCACGGATAATCTTCGAAGATCGGCTCATTGAAATCTCCACTTTCCCATTAAAACATCGTGTTCCGACTAATGGGTTTGTCATTCGTGAGAAACCGAAAGAATACCGACTGCTAAGTGAAGAGTTAAAAGGACTCGGATTAAAGTTGGAGCATTTACCGCTACTGAAGAAGGGTCAAGATATAGTGCTCGAATCTGGGGAACTGATTTCGTATGAAGAAGTAACTCTTCCACCTAAACCAAGTTTTTCATATGCGTACTGCTCAGACACAGCGTATTGGGAGACAATCGTGCCGCACATACGCAATGTAAGCGTCTTGTACCACGAAGCTACATTTGTTCAAAAAGAAATCGATCGAGCGCGTGCAACTTTTCATTCAACGGCTCAGCAAGCTGCAAAAATCGCAAATATGGCTAGTGTTTCAAAGCTTCTACTTGGACACATTAGCGCACGTTATGAGGACACATCAAAACACCATGCAGAAGCAACAGAAATTTTTCCCAATTCATGTGTTGTGGAGGATGGTGATACGTTCGAAATAGGCCTTTAGTTTTTAACTAAAACCCGTTCAAAAGTAAGTCTTTCAAGTGGTTAAACGGCTTGATCTTGAATGTATATTTGTTAGTTAAGCGCAATTAAGGTCATCATGGCAGAAAACCAATACACTGAAGATAACATCCGTTCCCTTGACTGGAAAGAACATATTCGGTTACGGCCTGGTATGTACATCGGTAAGTTAGGTGATGGCGCTTCTGCTGACGATGGAATTTATATTCTCGTGAAAGAGGTCGTTGACAATTGTATCGATGAATTTGTGATGGGGAATGGAAAGCGGGTCGATATAAAAGTTAAAGATGGTATTGTGACCATTCGTGACTACGGGCGTGGAATTCCGTTAGGCAAGGTGATCGATTGTGTCTCGCAAATTAATACCGGAGGGAAATACGATTCCAAGGCGTTCAAAAAGTCTGTCGGATTGAATGGAGTGGGTACAAAAGCAGTGAATGCATTGTCAGCTCATTTCATGGTCTATTCAGTGCGCGATGGCGAGAAAAAACAAGCGTCCTTTGTTCGAGGAGAATTGGTTGAAGAACTGCCATTATCCAAAACTGATGAGCAAAACGGAACGTATGTGGAATTTATTCCGGATGAAACCATTTTCAAAAAATACGCTTTTAAGACAGCTTACCTTGAGAAAATGGTGTGGAACTATTGCTACCTGAACAGAGGATTGGCAATTTACTACAACGGTCAGAAATTTCAATCTAAAGATGGATTGAAGGATTTGCTGGAAAACAATATGGACGGAGATCCTCTTTACCCAATCATACACATTGAAGGAGAGGATATTGAAGTGGCATTTACGCACGGAAAGACCTACGGTGAGGATTATTATTCCTTTGTTAATGGTCAACATACCACACAAGGTGGAACGCATCAAAGTGCTTTTCGAGAATCAGTAGCAAAGGTTATCCGTGATTTTTATAACAAGAATTATGAAGCGTCAGATATTCGCCAATCGATTGTTGCGGCGATTTCTGTAAAAGTAATTGAGCCTGTTTTTGAATCTCAAACCAAGACAAAATTGGGTTCTCAGGAAATAGAACCAGGAGGGAAATCAATGCGTGCGTTCGTCAATGATTTCCTAAAAGATGCACTTGATAATTACCTACACCGAAATCCGGATATTGCCGAAGTCATTGAACGTAAAATAAAGCAGTCCGAACGCGAACGAAAAGAATTGTCTGGTATCCGCAAGTTAGCGCGTGAGCGGGCGAAAAAATCAAGTTTGCACAATAAAAAATTGCGCGATTGTCGAGTTCACTTAACGGACCTCAAAGACGAACGAAGGGAACAAACAACGCTGTTTATTACTGAGGGAGACTCAGCAAGTGGATCGATTACCAAATCGAGAGATGTGAATACACAAGCGGTATTTTCACTCAGAGGAAAGCCCCTTAACTGTTATGGCCTCACCAAAAAAGTGGTTTACGAAAATGAGGAATTTAACCTCGTTCAAGCTGCGCTGGATATTGAGGAAGACATGGACAACTTACGGTACAACAATATCGTAATTGCTACAGATGCTGACGTCGACGGGATGCATATTCGCATGCTTTTATTAACCTTCTTCTTGCAGTTCTTTCCTGACTTGGTAAAGCGAAATCATGTGTATGTGCTTCAGACGCCATTGTTCCGTGTGAGAAATAAGAAAAAAACAATTTATTGCTACTCAGAAGAAGAACGCAGAAATGCCATAGCGGAACTTGGTAAAAATCCAGAAATTACCCGATTTAAAGGTCTCGGTGAGATCTCTCCAGATGAATTTAAACACTTTATCGGAAATGATATTCGGTTAGAACCGGTACTCTTATCTAAGGATGCATCTATCGATTCTATCCTGTCCTATTTTATGGGGAAAAACACACCAGAGCGACAAGAGTTTATCATCGAAAATCTGCGTGTTGAAGAAGATATAGCCGTTGAACTTGCTCAATCAGGTCAACAATCAGATGAACAACTCGAAATAGCATCATAGCCATGAACGAAGAGGATGTAAACGACCTTCACAAGGAAAATAACGAGGAAAATCCATTCGAAAACAAATCGGTGGATGAAAATATCGTTCCCGTTGGGGGGTTGTATGAAAATTGGTTCTTGGAATATGCTAGCTATGTGATCCTTGAACGAGCGGTTCCTTCACTTTACGATGGACTAAAACCAGTACAACGAAGAATTCTCCATTCCATGAAGGAAATGGATGATGGGCGCTATAACAAAGTAGCGAATATCATTGGAAATACGATGAAGTACCATCCCCATGGTGATGCGTCAATTGGTGATGCACTCGTTCAGTTAGGTCAAAAAGACTTGTTGATCGATTGCCAAGGGAACTGGGGAAATACATTAACTGGTGACGGTGCAGCGGCCGCTCGGTACATTGAAGCGCGCTTATCCAAGTTCGCGAGTCATGTGGTGTTCAATCCGAAAACAACGAATTGGCTTTCCAGTTACGACGGACGAAACAAAGAGCCTGAACAATTGCCTGTAAAATTCCCATTGTTGCTCGCACAGGGCGCTGAAGGAATTGCTGTTGGAATGGCGTGTAAATTCTTGCCACACAATTTCATTGAACTGATTGACCAATCAGTCAACCATTTAAGAGGTAAAAAAGTTGAATTTTTCCCAGATTTTCCGAATGGTGGAATGGCGGATTTCACCAACTACAATGACGGTCTCCGAGGCGGAAAGGTTCGAGTTAGAGCAAAAATTAAAAAGTTCGATAATAAAACACTGGTTATCAATGAGATTCCTTTTGGCACAACGACAGGTTCTTTGATTGAATCAATCATCAAAGCAAACGATAAAGGAAAAATAAAAGTCAAAAAAATTGAGGACAATACGGCTGCTGAAGCTGAAATCATTATTCAATTAGCTCCCGGAGTTTCTCCAGATAAAACCCTTGATGCACTATATGCCTTTACCGATTGCGAGGTGTCTATTTCTCCAAATTCGTCGATAATTGACAAGGATACTCCACGTTTTCTAGGTGTTAGTGAAATCTTGAAGATTAATACAGATAACACGGTTCGGCTCCTTAAATTGGAATTGGAAATTCGGTTGGATGAGTTGGAACGTCAATGGCATTTTTCCACATTGGAAAAG
>JBILNH010000074.1:0-10637 GCA_044375095.1 Crocinitomicaceae bacterium | reverse complement strand
ATCGACTTTAAGAATTACCAAGACAGGGAGACCTTGTATGTATACTTGTACGATGCCTTTAAACCGTTTAAAAAACAATTGATACGGGAAATATCAGACGACGATTTGCATAAACTAACGCAAATCCCAATGATCCGAATCACCCGCTTTGACTCAGCCAAGGCAGATGAGGTACTGTTGAAGATAGAGGAAGAAATGGCAGCGGTAAAAGAAAAGCTGGCCAATTTGATTGAGTACGCCATTGATTATTTCAAAGACCTAAAAAAACGCTTCGGTGAAGGGAAAGAACGAAAAACGGAGATAAAAGTCTTCGATACGATTAGCGCAACGAAAGTAATCATTGCGAACCGCAAGTTGTATGTCGATTATGAAGAAGGATTCATTGGGTATGGATTGAAAAAGAACGAAGCAGTAAACGATTGTTCAGAAATCGACGATGTAATTATTTTCTTTGCTACCGGTAAAATGATGATTACGAAAGTGGCAGATAAGAAATTTGTCGGTAAAGGAATCGTTCATGCGGATGTATGGAAGAAAGGCGATAAACGCACGATCTACCATTTAATTTACCAAGATGGTCTAGGCGGACCAACAATGATGAAGCGCTTTTATGTCAATTCCATTACGCGAGATACAGAATACGATTTAACACGAGGAACAAAAGGTTCCAAAATGCTTTATTTCTCTGTGCATCCGAATGGAGAAAGGGAAGTAGTGACCGTTTTACTTCGACCTCGCCCACATTTGAAGCGTTTGCGTTTTGATGTAGATATGGGATCATTGCTCATTAAAGGTCGCCAATCTACAGGTAATCGGGTAACGAAAGAGATCGTTCAGAAAATAACCCAAAAAGAAGTTGGGGGATCAACATTAGCCGCACGAAAAATTTGGTACGATCCAATAGTTGGTAGACTAAATGACGAAGGACGAGGTAATTACCTAGGTGCATTTAAAGGAGAAGATCGGATACTTACGTTCTATAAAACGGGCGAATACAGGTTGAGTAATTTCGATTTGTCCAATCACTTCGATGAGGACATGATCCACATTGAAAAATGGGAGCCACACAGAGCCATCTCTGCGGTTTACTTTGATGCAGAAAGGGAATTGCATTTTGTGAAACGATTCCAGTGTGAAGTGACCGCTGATAAAAAAGTACCATTTATTAGTGAATCAGAAGGGTCATACCTCGATGTTGTAACTACAGCCTATCGACCAATTGTTCGGATTGTGTACAACAAACAATTGAAAGAAACGAAGAATTTACCGGATAACATGGTCAATATTGCTGATTTCATTGATGTAAAAGGATTAAAAGCCCAAGGGAATCAATTGACCAAATTAAAAGTCAAAGAAATCGTAATTGAACCACAAGAGGTGGAGCAAATCTGGCCGGAGGAGATTCAGGAGCAGTTAGAAGTGGAGGTTGAAAACGAAATAGAGCAAGACAACGAGGTAGATGGAACGACAGTAGAATGGGATTTCACCCAATCGGAAGAAGACGAAGATCAAATGACGTTGTTTTAAGGATTGAAACAAAACGTAATACTCTTCCTAATCTGTATTCCATTTTAAGAGATACTCCTTATCTTTGCCACGGATGATTTCTCTCCAACCATTGAATGAGGAAAGGATGGTTGCTCTCCGTGATGAGTAACAGTAGGACAATCAAACTCGTTTAAATTTTAAGTTGAAGACATGAGTAAATTCACTTCTGTTGAATTGATGGAACTTGAGGATAAGTTCGGAGCACACAATTACCACCCACTTCCTGTCGTATTAGCAAAAGGGGAGGGCGTATATGTTTGGGATGTGGAAGGCAAAAAGTACTTCGACTTTTTATCGGCCTACTCAGCTGTAAACCAAGGTCATTGTCATCCTACAATCATAGACGCATTAATAGATCAAGCAAAAACACTTACGTTAACGTCACGTGCATTCTACAACGATTCGTTGGGAGAGTATGAGAAATTCGTGACAAATTACTTCGGATTTGATAAGGTGCTCCCAATGAATACGGGGGCTGAGGCTGTTGAAACGGCGATCAAACTCTGCCGTAAATGGGCGTATGAAAGAAAAGGTATTCACGAAAATGAAGCGAAAATTATTGTTTGTGAGGGCAATTTTCACGGAAGAACAACGACCATAGTTTCCTTTTCATGTGATCAGGATGCTTCCACCCATTTTGGACCGTTTACCCCAGGATTTATTCGTATTCCTTACAATGATATTTCGGCACTGGAACGAGCGCTAAAGGAGGAGAATATTGCTGGATTTTTAGTTGAACCAATTCAAGGAGAAGCTGGTGTGTTTGTTCCTGATGAAGCATTTTTACGTCAAGCGCATGCATTGTGTAAAGAGAACAATGTGCTGTTCATGGCTGATGAAGTTCAAACGGGAATTGCGCGAACGGGAAGTGTATTGGCGATGTGCGGAAATTGTACTTGTGAAAAGTCATGTGAACGTCAAGAAGCGACATACCGCAAACCTGATATCCTCATTTTAGGCAAGGCTCTTTCGGGTGGTGTTTATCCAGTTTCGGCCGTGTTGGCAGATGATGACGTTATGATGGTCATAAAACCAGGACAGCATGGGTCAACTTTCGGAGGAAACCCAATTGCAGCTCGCGTGGCAATGGCTGCGTTAAATGTCGTTGAAAATGAGCAACTAGTTCAAAATGCCCGAAAATTAGGAGAACTTTTCCGGAAAGAAATGCAACGAATAGTAGAAACATCCGAACTGGTATCTTTGGTTAGAGGAAAGGGATTGCTAAATGCGATTGTAATTAATGATTCGCCTGATAGTCAAACCGCATGGAACATCTGTGTGCGTCTAAAAGAAAATGGATTGTTAGCCAAACCCACACACGGCAATATCATTCGCTTTGCTCCACCACTGGTTATGACTGAAGTTCAATTGATGGAATGTGTAGCGATAATTGAAAAAACAATTGCTGAGTTCGCTAACTAAGTTTAGCGCTTTACTGCTACTACAAAATACAGTCGTTTGCTTTTGCTTTCCTGTTTGGGCTCTTCCCAGAAAAGTTGAAACTTCTCAGATTTTCGACCCTCAATCTCAAGTGAAATGCGCTCTTTTGGATGTGTAAACAGTTGCGCTTCAATATAATTTCCAAGTTTAATGGTGTCATTTGAAGCAACAGTCAATTGCTTTTGAAATCCTTCAATTGGCGCATTAAGCAAACGCGCAATAACCGATCTCTTTTTTCCGGTAGCATTTATTAAATAAAATTCAGTAGAATAAATTTCGGCACAGGCAACAACTTCTTGTTTTTTAGGAGGGACAACATATTGTGTCCTGTTTGTATCAACCAAAAATGTAGGGTCAATTCGAAGTTTATAGTGGCCAAAATCATCTGAACTATTGTCTATGACGTTTGTCACCTTACCTGATTCGTCAAAATAATGCGTGATGTCACCCCATTGTATTCCTCCATCCGGATGTGAAGTAGCATGCGCTTTTTCTACGGCGCCAGACGGGTAATAATAAAAATCTACAGAGGAATGTCCCGCCACATTTCTAATCCCCATAGAATAGATTTCCTTACCTGTTCGATCATATGCTTTTGCATAACCCCAATATAAGTCATTGGTTAAATTGACTTTTTTAGTAGAGATTTTTTTATTTGAATGGTAACGTATTGTGAAGGTAGTGTCTTTCTTCTGACCGAAGGTGTGTAGCGTCAAAAATATGGATACAATAATTAGCAGAAATTTCATAGTCTCTATTTTTCGGGCTCATTAATCAAGAGTTATACCAAAATTATTTTGTTGTTGGACTGCCAATTTTAGTCAGTTCACTATCTACCGGTTCCCACAATTCTATTTTCCTCCCTTCTGGATCTGAAATATGAACGAATTTTCCATAGTCGTAATACTCGATGGAGTCCAAAACAGTGACCCCATTCTGTTTAAATTCCTCTACTAATTTTTCGAGATGAGTCACACGGTAATTTATCATGAACTCATTTTTACTTGGTTTAAAATAATCGCTTTCTGATTTGAATGGGCTCCATTGCAAATAATTGATTTGATCAGGCTGGTTTGCATTCCTAAATTCAAATGTTGATCCCCATTCATTCGTAACCAATCTTAAGTGTTTATTGTACCACTCTTTTGTTTTAGTTGGATTGTCGGAAAAGAAAAAAATTCCACCTATTCCAGTTACACGCGGTGTGTCGTTTTCTTGAAGATCATTTTTAGTGTTGGCCATGGTTGACGCGCTTTTTATTCCGAAACTAAAAAGGAATCCTATGCCAATTCCTACTGCAATGTAAACTATTTCAGTTCTCTTCATCAGTTATATTTTTTAGAAATTGTTCAGTTCTAATTAACATGACAACTACACCTGTAATCATTATGGACATGAAAAAGAAAACAAGTTGTTCTTCTTTCAACGTCAAAAAATACCCGATTGGTGATAAAAGTAAAAGTATGGTTCCCAATAAGATGAGTTGTTTGGCCGAAAAGACTTGAGCCATCTTCCAGTGCCTTTCGCTTTGCATTGAATTTGCTGTTCGATACCCATAAATACCATTTATTTTCTTTGGTGGAAAAAAATACTGAATACAACCAGCGACAAGCAGTATTGCGCCTGTTAATACTGGGAAAAAAAGCGTTTCAGACATTAGTTTCTATCCTTATGCTGACGGATCATAAACGCAGCAAATATGGTATTCATCATGCCGAGAATAACGTTCGTTGTATCCGAAGGAATAGACCTGAAAAGGTAATTGTAAGCGTTCACCGAAAGAAGCAGTAATCCGCTAAATCCAAGTGCGTAGCCGATGTATTTATTGAATTTCCCGTTCAACATATGATTTAAATTCGTTTAATATTGCTTGCCAACCAGATCGTTGCAGTTCAACCTCATTCATGTTTTCTGGTTCAAATTGTTCGGTAACTGTAATACTGGTGCCATTATCTTGAAAGGTAACAAACAATTTTCTCTCGTCACCTAACACAATATCAAGCTTAGCAAGTGGATCGATCGTAACATAAGTTCCCCAAAAATCAAATTGATGATTCCCGTCTTTTGAGGCCATCGTGTGCAAAAATTTTCCTCCGACTTTCAAATCAACTGATGCTTTTGGACAGCACCATTCCGCTGATGCAAAATTCCACATTACTATGTGCTCTGGAGTTGTCCAGGCATCCCAAACTTTTTGAATGGATGAATGTATAGTTGTTGAAACTTCTATCATACCCTAAATATAGTACGATCCATCTTATTGTTTATGCACAATTGATCAAAACACTGTTCACTCAGGGCGTGTCATCCGTTTCTACATGTAAAATATGCAACACACGATGGACGAAAGGTGCTAAAAAAACAGCGGTAATACTTAAAAATGCTACGCCGCTGTACAAAGCGTAAAACGAAGAAAATAATTTTGATGCGGTTGTGGTCATTTCAGCTGTTGGGCCCATTCCTGTTAATATCATACAAGACATATGCACACTATCAAGCCAACTTAAATCTGCTGTTATTTTATATCCCGTTACACCAACACCTATTGAAAAAACAATCAGTCCGAAGGCAAAAAGATTATAGCGAAAAAGTCGAATGGCGAAAAGCTTTCGGGTTGCTATACTTTCTCTTTTATGTTCTAGCTTCATGGATTCAACTTTATTTAAGTATCGAAAATCATTAAGATATCCAATTACAATAAAAATTAAAAAGTCCCACCGAAATGAGACTTTTTAATAAGTAGTTGACTGTATTATTTCTTTAAATCAAATCGATCGAGGTTCATAACTTTCATCCAAGCAGCAACGAAGTCTTTCACCATTTTTTCTTTTGCATCATTGCTCGCATATACTTCAGCTAACGCACGAAGTTCAGAATTCGAACCAAAAATTAAATCTGCACGTGTTGCCGTCCATTTCACACTTCCTGTTTTACGGTCACTACCTTCGAATACCTCTTTGTCATCATTGATTGCTTTCCATGTCGTATTCATGTCAAGTAAGTTTACAAAAAAGTCATTACTTAGCGTTTCTTTTCGTGCGGTGAATACACCGTGAGCAGAATTGTCGTAATTCGCATTCAATACACGAAGTCCACCAATCAATACAGTCATTTCTGGAGTCGTAAGCGTCAATAATTGTGCTTTGTCGACAAGTAACTCCTCAGTTGAAATGGTGTATTTGGCTTTAGAATAGTTTCTAAAGCCATCAGCTTGTGGCTCTAATACAGCAATTGATTTCACATCAGTTTGTGCTTGACTTGCGTCCATGCGTCCTGGTGTAAATGGAACTTCCATTGTGTAACCCGCGTTTTTAATGGATTTTTCAACTGCGGCTGTACCTGCAAGTACAATAATGTCCGCCATTGAAATCTTTTTTGTACCATTCTTAGCATTGAATTCTTTTTGGATTTTTTCGAGAGTCTTAATGACTTTATCCAATTGTTTTGGGTTATTGACTTCCCAGTTGCGCATTGGTTCAAGTAAAATACGCGCTCCATTGGCTCCACCTCTTTTATCTGATCCTCTAAATGTGGATGCAGAAGCCCAAGCGGTACCTACTAGTTCACTTATGGATAATCCAGACGCTAAAATTGACGATTTCAACGCGATGATATCCTTTTGATCAACAAGTGGGTGATTTACTGCTGGAATTGGATCTTGCCAAATCAACTCTTCTTTTGGAACTTCTGGTCCCAAATAAAGTGCTTTTGGCCCCATATCTCTGTGTGTTAATTTAAACCAAGCTCTTGCAAAAGCATCTTCAAATGCTGCTGGGTTATCCAAGAAGTTGCGCGATATTTTCTCGTAAATCGGATCGTAACGAAGGGATAAATCCGTTGTTAACATCGTTGGTTTATGTTTTTTGTTCGGATCGAAAGCATCTGGAATAACCGCTTCAGCATCTTTTGCTACCCATTGGTTCGCTCCCGCTGGACTCTTTGTCAACTCCCATTCATTTGCGAATAGAAGATTGAAGTAATCGTGGCTCCATTTCGCAGGAGTGGTAGTCCATGTAACCTCTAACCCTGAGGTAATGGCGTCTGTACCTTTACCGGATTTGTATGTGCTCGTCCAACCAAGCCCTTGCTCTTCAATTGACGCTTTTTCGGGTTCCGCTCCAACATGTGACGCCGGTCCTGCACCGTGCGTTTTACCAAGCGTGTGACCGCCTGCTACAAGTGCAACCGTTTCCTCATCATTCATTCCCATTCTTCCGAAAGTTTCACGAATATCAATCGCAGCAAGTTTTGGATCTGGATTTCCATTCGGTCCTTCTGGATTTACGTAGATTAATCCCATCTGCACAGCGGCAAGCGGATTTTCTAGTTTTTTATCTTCTGAATACCGTTTGCTATCCAACCATTTTGTTTCAGACCCCCAATATACATCTGTTTCAGGTTCCCATACGTCAGCGCGACCTCCTGCAAAACCGAACGTTTTGAACCCCATGGTTTCTAAAGCAACGTTTCCGGTTAAAATCATTAAATCAGCCCATGAAATTTGTTGACCATATTTTTGTTTAATTGGCCATAATAAACGACGCGCTTTATCCAAATTGCCATTGTCTGGCCAGCTATTGAGTGGCGCAAAACGTTGTTGACCTGCACATGCTCCGCCGCGTCCATCTCCCGTTCTGTATGTCCCAGCACTGTGCCAAGCCATTCGAATGAATAATGGACCATAGTTTCCGAAATCTGCTGGCCACCAGTCTTGAGATTGAGTCAATATATCTTTGATGTCTTTTTTTAACGCTTGATAATCCAAACTTTGAAACGCTTTTGAATAGTTGAAATTCGGATCGAGTGGATTCGACATGGTTGAATTTTGTCGCAATACGTCGAGTTTGAGTTGATTTGGCCACCAATCTCGGTTACCAGTACCGCTACTCATCTTAGGTCCGTCTGTTGATTTGTGAACCGGACATTGTGCAGCACTTGAAGTTTCGTGCTGACTGTAGCCTATTGATCCTGACAGTATGGATAGTGCAATAATCATATTTTTCATAAGTTCTTTCTTTTAACTGATCGTTAGTTAAAAACAAAAGTAATGTACTTATGTTTGTTTTACCAAAACGATATTTTCAATAAAATCATTGATAAAATAGATGAACATTCAACAATTCAAGTATATTCTGGCTGTTGCAGAATACAGGCATTTCGAATTAGCTGCAGAAAAGTGTTTTGTCACACAATCGACGCTAAGTACAATGATTTCAAAATTCGAAGATGAATTGGGAATACAGGTTTTTGATCGCAAGAAGAAACCTGTTGGATTAACGAATGAAGGAGAATTAATCATCGATCAGTTAAAGATCATTTTAAACAACATCGATCAGCTAGATGAATTGAAACATGAGTTAAAAGGTGAGGTAAAGGGTAAATTAACTATGGCTGTCATTCCAACAATTGCGCCATTTTTACTTCCGTTGTTTTTGCAAGATTTCGCCAATCGTTTTCCCGACCTTGTAATTGAGGTTCGTGAGTTGACAACGAAAGAAATTCTCCGTCAATTAAAATCACGCGAGTTAGATATTGGAATTTTATCTACACCAATAAATGATAGTGAGATTAAAGAAGTTGATTTGTACGAAGAACCTTTTGTACTTTACGATCGGGCATTAAAGTATCCTGACTTAATAGCTCCGGAAATGCTAGATTTAGGCGAGTTATGGCTGATGGAAGAGGGGCATTGTTTTCGCACGCAAGTGTTGAAATTGTGTGATATCAATCAGCAACTGAAAAAATCGAACTTGAATTTTGATTTCAAGGCAGGTTCCATTGATAGTTTATTGCGGTTTGTGCGTGCCAATAGAGCTTCGACATTATTGCCTTATTTGGCGACCACGGATTTTGATCATGTGGAAAAATGTTTTGTGAAAAAGTTTGAGGAACCGATTCCCACAAGAAAAGTGGGAATCGTAGTTCATCAATATTTCGTTAAAACAACTGTGTTATCGCTTCTCAAAAGTCAGATTGAGTTATCCGTAATGCCACTGCTTATCAATGAATCAATCAAAACGAACACATTGAATCCGCTGTAAACTTAGTCTAATGCTTGGTTTATTTTTTTACGAAGTTTGAATCAAAAAATCGGAGACAGTCCATGCCAAAATAATCTGGTCCCATGTCTAGCCCAAACTCAATGCTGCCATCCTTGCCAAATGTAAAACTTACAATTACTGTCCCGTCCTCTGAATATTGAACGGCAGAGTTTTTCGATGTAAAAACAGCTAGTCCTGCATCTTCGAATCCGTCGCACGCCCCTTTCAATTTATAACTAAAATTAAAGCTTTGTGCACTGTAATTCGAAATAGATAATTTGGATTTTTGCCCATTGATGTAAGTGCCGTTTGGTGTGGTTGCTACCTCTTTCTCAGGTTCCTTCTCTTCTTCCTTTTTGGCAGAAATAGTGTCCGATTTAGTTGCAGGCATAATAGTGTCTTGTCCAACTGAGCTATTTTCCTTTTTTCCAGAATCCGGTCCGGAACAACCCATTATTAGGCAAGTTAGTGCACCAATAATAATTGATTTTTTTTTCATAATTTTTGCTTTTTACTTCTCTATGATACCAGCTATGCGTTCCACCTTGTGCACAATATTTTGATGCACTTGGACTAATACTTGAAGTCAAGTATACCGCTGCGTCGCAACTTCTGCAGGTCCAGTTAAAGTCTCCAGCTTTTCTACAAAGCTGAAAATTGTGTTACCCAATTATCTGTTTTAACTTACTTTAGATGTATATTTTTTCTTCAATTGTGAAGAAATGATATCTATAGCTTTTGCACTTGCCTTATCGGTTACGAATCCCGGAAGACCGAAAGCATCTACTTCTGGTTTCAAGTGTTCTTCATAAGCTGCAGTAGCAAATTCGTTGATTTGAGTTTCTAATTCTGCACCATGTTCTGCTGCATCAGAAAAATCCATTTTAGTACCGTTTGCAATTTCTAACGCGCGCTTTGAAACATAAGCAACTTTTATTGATGTACCAACTACTGGTACCCAACCGAAAACATTAACAAGTGTTTTTGACATTTTTAAGTGTATTTAGTGGTTATTTAAATGAGATACAAGATCTCCTTACTGAAACAATTATACTATAAAATTACTTAAAGTCAAATTAAAGTTGAAAAAAAGAAAGTCATTTATTTAGCATAAATAAAAAGCTCATTGGAATATTGAATCTTGATTTCCATGCGTTTTCACTGTGGTCTTGCCCTGGAAAATAGATTGTTTTCCAATTGTTTGAGGTAAATCCGTTTTTCTTCATCTTCTTGTCCATTTTTTTCTGCCATATAGGGTAAAAAGCATCCAGGGTTTGATCACCACAATCGAAATAAACACGATGATTATTTGGTTGAGGCAGGTGTGAGCCAAAGTAATCAATGAATGCTTGAGGTATAGGGTTATTTGCGTTCTCAAACGTTCCGATCCAATGCGTGGACAAACATGCGGCACCTCCAAATATTTCAGGGTATTCACACAGCGCATAAAGCGATATTAATCCACCCATACTACTTCCCGAAATAAATGTATTTGATGCATCCGTATGAACGGAAAAATGACTGTCCACATAGGGCTTTAACTCGTTGACAATAAAACGCAAATAATTATCAGATTGTGGTGAAAAATCTGAATTCACACGCCCAGCT
>JBILNH010000116.1:0-7830 GCA_044375095.1 Crocinitomicaceae bacterium | reverse complement strand
TGTCTTTCTCTTCTGCAGATAGTTGATCAAAAGGTTTTTGTGGGAAATAATCTGCATGCCTGGTTTGACCGCCATTCCAAATTCCAACAACAATAAATGGTTTGATTTCTTTAGTTGAAGACAGTGAATGGGCCTTTTCATCAATTTCCCAGGATTGTTTATTCCACGTTTGATCGGCATCAAATAGCATTTGTCCGTCATGCATGTAAAGCACAGCGTATGTTGTTTTCTCTGAGTAGTTTTCAGGAAGCCAAATGTCAATTATTCTTGAAGTTACATATGCGGAATGTAACGTGTCAATTCGAATTATTTTTCCATGAGTGACTTTGGGCAGTGTTGACTGAGCGTTGAGCAATGTGGATAGAAAAAAGATCGAAAATTGAAGCAGGATTATTTTCATTTTATGCAGTCATTATAAATGATGTTTGTGCGAGCCATCGCAATTTGGCATGCGTTTCGATTTTCCACAAATGCAATCGTTCAGGCCTTTTCCAGCTAAGATTCTAGCTTTACATTTCATTATTCGATCCATTCGGGTTGTGGTTTGTTTTGCACCATTGAAATGAAGTAAATACCCCCTTTGCCTACCTGGTGTCAATGCATTAAATGCTTGATGAAATTCACTCTCACCTTCAAAAAGCACATTCAGCTCATCCGGTACCTGAAATTCTGCAGTTTTTTTGAAAACTACTTTTAAACCTGCTCTTTCGATTTCAATTGCTTCAGCGATGTATTTTTTGATTACTTCTTTTTTCAACTCGATTTCTTGCAATGAATTGAACGTCAATAATCTTGATGATTGCACATTGGTTGTTTGAGACACCAGCATCTTCTCTTTATCCTCAAGAAGTGATCCTTTAAAAAATCCAATGGCACAATAGGATTTAAACGCGCCAATTAACGCAATGTTTTTTCCTTCGAAAACATAACAGGCTACGCGCCATTTGAACTGTTCTTTGAGACCAGATTCGACCAATAGAATACGCAATCCAGCCATCTCTTCCGACCATTGAGAATTTTCTTGAAAGTACGACTCGATTTTTTGATCCACGTCTTTTTTGAATAAAGTTAAAAACTTTCCTGCCGACAAGTACACGAGCAATAAAATGGACTAACGGAACTCAAAAGAGAATGAATATTAACACGAAATATCCAAAGTTTATTGCATTTTCGTTGGATTTGTTGGGTTTAACTTATCTTTCGCAGGGTGTTTCAATAGATAATGGCAATTGTTTAAGACAAACTTTATGTGAAATTCCTCTGATCAATAGTTGACATGAAGTTCGATAATTCTCTTTGATTAATCCAGACACTAATACCTTTTCCTTATCTTTACCCTTCTAAAATGAATAGAAATTGGCACAGAAAATAAAATTTGGAACAGACGGTTGGCGAGCAATAATTGCTGATGATTTTACTGTAGAAAATGTAGCTCGAGTTGCTCAAGCGACCGGTGAATGGCTAAAGAAAAATTATGAAAATCCGTCGCTGGTAATTGGACACGATTGCCGATTTGCAGGGGAGTTGTTTATGGAGACAGCCATGAAAGTGTTTTTACATCAAGGGATCCATGTTCGATTTGCTAAAGGTTTCGTTTCAACTCCTATGATTTCATTAGCAGCGAATCAGTTCAACTGTCCGATTGGCGTAATTCTTACAGCAAGTCACAATCCGCCATCCTATAATGGGTACAAATTAAAAGCATTTTTTGGTGGACCATTAGCGCCTTGGCACGTTCAAGAAGTTGAAGATCAAATTCCTGATCAGTGTTCTGTTCCCTATCATGCGGTATCAATTGATGGAGCAATAGCTGCTGGACAATGTGAAGTCGTCGATCTTGAGTCGCGCTATGTTTCTCATGCGGCAGCCAATTTTGATCTTGAATTAATTAAAAATTCAGGAATGAATTTAGTTTACGATGCAATGTATGGCTCAGGTCAGCGCGCACTTGAACGACTTTTGCCGAACACTCAATTATTGCACTGTGAACACAATCCATCGTTCAACGGACAGGCACCAGAACCAATTGCTAAAAATCTTCAAGAACTGGAAGCATACATTAAAGAAAAAGGAACTATAGACTGTGCCTTGGCTACAGATGGAGATGCGGACAGAATTGGATTGTACAACGGAAAAGGTGAATTTATTGATTCTCACCACATTATTTTGTTGTTGATTCATTACCTAGTTAAATACAAGCAAATGACTGGGAAAGTGGTCATCGCTTTTTCCGTTACGCCACGCGTGGAGAAAATGTGTCAACATTACGGCTTAGAGGTTCAAACGACCAAAATTGGTTTCAAGGAAATTGCTTCTATTATGGTTGAAGACGATGTCCTACTCGGAGGTGAAGAATCGGGAGGTATTGCCGTTAAAGGACATATTCCTGAGCGGGACGGCATATGGATGGGACTAATCATTTGGGAATTCATGGCTAAATCTGGAAAGTCTCTAGATGAGTTGATTGATGAAGTCTACGAAATTGTGGGACCTTTTAAATTTGAGCGCAATGACCTCCATATTACTGAAGACCTGAAACAAAAGATCATTGCAAATTGCCAATCAGATGCATACAAATCGTTTGGTAAATACACTGTACGTGAAGTGAAAACAACCGACGGATTCAAATATTTCTTCGACGACGAACGTTGGGTAATGATACGCCCATCAGGTACTGAGCCAGTGCTACGTACATATGCAGAAGCTCCAACACTTGAAGAAGTCCGTGAAATACTTAAGGCCACAGAAGAAACAATCTGTCATTAAACAATAATGGTTTAAGATATGGCTGGATCAACCTACGGTAATTTATTCAGGTTAACGACTTTTGGGGAGTCTCACGGTTCAGCAATTGGTGGAATTATTGATGGAATCCCGCCTAATTTAGTGGTTGATATTAATCGAGTACAGCATGAATTAAGTCGCCGTCGTCCTGGACAATCAGCTATTGTATCTCAGCGTGACGAAGACGATCAGGTTGAGTTTTTGTCGGGTATTTTTGAAGGAAAAACAATTGGTACTCCGATTGGATTTATAATACGAAATAAGGATCAGCGTTCTGCTGATTATTCTGACATGAAAGATGCTTTTCGTCCTTCACATGCGGATTACACTTACCAGCAAAAGTATGGTATTCGTGATTTCAGAGGAGGAGGAAGGTCCAGTGCAAGAGAGACGGCATGTCGTGTAGTCGCTGGATCATTGGCCAAATCAATTTTATCCCAATTAGGCATTGAGTTTTCGACATATGTTGATCAGGTTGGTCCCATTAAGTTTGATTCAAATGACTTTTATACCTACGAACAGATAGATGCCAATCCTGTGCGTTGTCCTGATGTTGAAACAGCTTTACGAATGGAGGAGTTAATCCGTCAAGTTCGCAAGGATGGGGATACAATTGGAGGCGTCGTTCACTGCAGAGTTGAACACGTTCCTGTTGGCTGGGGTGAACCCGTTTTCGATAAGTTGCACGCAGAACTTGGTAAAGCAATGCTTTCAATTAATGCTGTCAAAGGTGTTGAATTCGGAAGTGGGTTCTCTGCCGTGGTTATGAGAGGGAGTGAGCATAATGATGAGTTCACCCAAGATGGTAAAACACGCACGAATCATTCAGGAGGAATTCAAGGAGGAATTTCAAACGGAATGCCTATAACGTTCCGTGTCGCATTTAAGCCTGTGGCAACGATTATGACAGACCAACAGACAATTACTGTTCAGGGAGAAACAACCACCATCAAAGGAAAAGGAAGACATGATCCGTGTGTTGTGCCGAGAGCCGTACCAATTGTAGAAAGTATGGCTGCAATTGTCCTTCTCGATTTTTATTTGCGCCAACGAGCCATAGAAGGTTTATTTTCCTAAGCTACCATTATAGTATTGAATGGATAATCTGGCTTTAACCGATTTCGCTAAACTTTCTAAAAACTTGTTTTGCGCCTGCAAGTAGGACATTTCACGCAAATTTATTACAAGCAATGAACTTTCGCCATTATTGAATAATGACTGTTCTGCATTGGTTACTTGTTCCAACCGTTCAGCGGTTTGTCTTTGCCATTCTGATTGTTCACGAAACGCTAACCACTCGGCTTGTGCCACTTCAACTTTGACGTTTAAATCGCGCTGTTTGAGGTTCAACTCTAAATTGATGTTGGCCATTTTTAAATTCGTTATGGCCAGACCAGCACGTTCCTTTCTTAAAAACAATGGCATGTAAAGTGTTGCTCCCCATTTGTAATTGCGAAAGGAATAATTTGTAGAAAAGACCTCGCTTGCCGGTTGAAGAATATTGTAATGAACGGTAAGTCCGGGTTTCAATTGTTCAATTTTTAACTTTCGTTCTAACTCCAATTGATTCAATTGAAGTCGATAGCTTACAATGAGTGGATGCAGTTCCTCTTCCTCATTTGCACTCATTTGAGCATTAGAAAGTTCATCAGGTCGTGCTTCGTTGGCAAGTGAAAGTGGACGTACGCCTTTATCCCATAAGTAGTTTTCCACACGCAATCGCGCCTGTTTTTCTAAAAATACACGTTCGGTAAGCTCAGCCTCTCTCATGTAAAGTTGAGCACTTGCTTCGATGGTATCGACCTCTGCTCGTTCACCGACGCGCACATTCTCAGTGATTTGATCAAGTCTCAAGCGTGCAATCGTAACCAATTCTTGTGTGACCTGTAACTGGGCATATTGCTCTTGCCATTCAATGAACTGTTTGCCCGCATCATACAATAAATCATTCAGTACTAATTGGCGTTCAACCTTGCTCTGTTGGTATGCGACCATCGCTTGTCTGAGTTGAGTTCGTTGTTCGTCTGTAAACATTCCGCGACCGATAGGAACGCTTACACCGAGGTAAGTAAGTCCTTCACTCGGAATTGTTTCTATTGGGTTGATGTAAGCACCTCGATTCCAATCACCCATCGCATTAATCGTCCATCCCAATCGAGTTGGTATTTTGACACCGGTACTGAGCGTACTGTAGTACGTTGTGCCATCATAGTATTTTTGATCGAAGTCACCAATGATTCTCGGATCAAAACTCCCTTTTGCCAGTTTAATTACCTGATCTGCAATAAGCACGTCATTTTGAGCAACCATTGCGAGTGGATGGTTTTCCTTGAGTTGAAGCAAAAAATCAGTTAAATTCAATCGAAAAACACTGTCTTGACAAACTACTTTTTGAGCAATAGTCATTAGTATAATTAAACTAAATAGGTGGTTTTTCATCCTTATTTTTTCGTTGTTGAATTAGATTCTTTTGGCTGGGTGTAATAGTTTGGAGGGAATCCATTGATGTTTCGCCATAGTTCGTACCAGATTGGCACATCATTAAGCAATACCATACTAAAAACGCCAACTCCCATGCGTAAAGCTTTAGGCCAACGGTAATCTTCTGGATCAGGTTGAACCAACACACGGTATTGTCCGTTTTCACTAATGAAATTATCAATTGCGGCTACAATTCCCCCATAAGTTCCGTGACTGACATTTGGCCAACCGGAAAACACGATTGCAGGCCATCCATCAAATTGTATGCGTACTTTATTCCCGACATGAAGTAATGGCAAATCAATAGGACGCACGTACATTTCTACCGCATAGTCACTTAATGTGGGTACAATACTTAGTATGGCTGTTCCTTCTTTGATCGTTTCACCAACTCCGCTTTGCAATGCTTTCGATATAAATCCGTCTTGTGGAGCTGTAATGTAATAGTAACCTGATCTAATAGAGTAGTTAGCCACTTCATTCTGCATCTTGGTTACGGAGGCTTCAACATCATACAGACTAGATAGAGCTGAGGCTTTGTCAGATTCACTTTTAGCAATTTTGTCCCTGTAGTCTGCATCAATTGCATCCAACTCTGTCCTAGCGTTTATTAATTCATTTCTAGAAGAGAGAAGTGAATTTTCAAGTGCCACCACTTTTGCTTCCATTTCTTGAACTTTGAGTCGCCGATTTTCCAGTTCAGTTTGGGATTTCAATCCTTGTTTGGTAAGTTCTTCGAATCGTTCATATTGTTTGATAGCAATATCAAGCTGTTTTGAATTTGCTTTGTAATTCATGCTATCGGAAGTGACCTTGAACTTTACTTGATTCACCTTGTTTCGAGCTTGTTGTAACTTGATTAAACGGTTGTCAATCAATGCATCAATTTGTTGGTCGAGTGAACTGACTTTGTTCATGTAGGAACTTGCACTGCTTTCTTTTGATTTGATTTGTGACTCAGTTCGTTGGATGAGTTGAGGATCCATATATTCTGATTTCGTTTCAGACAAGAATACCAGTGTATCTCCTTTTTTCACAAAATCACCTTCTTTAACGTACCATTTTTCTATTCGACCACCAATTATGGTTTGAATCGTTTGTGGTCTTTTCTCCTGCGCAAATGCGGTTACGTTACCTCTAGACTTAATGGTTTGCGTCCATGGTAAAAGTGAAATGATGAGGAGAAGGGCACCAAAAACGAGAATCAATTTTGACAGGCGTTTAGGTGTTTTACGACTTTCCATTAATTGTATTGTCGAATACTTTTCAAATTGTTTCATTTTCTATCAATTTAAAAGTTGATTATTGTCCCATTTAACCGGAATATGTTCTGGTACTGCGCATACAATTGTGGCGTTGGGATAACTGGTTGTAATTCGATGGAGAATCGAAACAATTTCGGGAGTGTCAATAGCCAATCCGTGCATAGATAGAAGCAACAATTCAGGGTGGTGTGTAAGCGCCCTAGCAATTAAAATCCTCTCCCTGTCTTCTTCACTAATTCCCTCTTGTCTCGGTCCAAGTTCCATGTCGAATCCTTTGAGATTTAGTTTTACAAAGTCTGTTAATTGCACTACTTCCAACGCCTGTTCCATTTCTTCAATAGAAATAGACGTCCTTCCCATGGTTAAATTTTCACGTAAGGTTCCGTCAAATAACCTTGAGTCATTATCAAACCATCCCACATTATCGTACATGGAACAAATCATTTCAGCATTTGGCACTGTAGAATTCCATCGTGGCGTATGAGAATCAGATAGGCTTGTATCTATCAGGTTCTTTAATCGGTTGATAGCAAGAGATTGATGTCCACCAATCCACAGAATTTTATCGTCTTTATTCACGGTGACGACTGGATTCTCCGGTTGATTGTTTGGTATCAATTCAATGGGAAATAAACCAGTATATTGACTATCAATCATTGTGTCTGAAAACGCTAGCGGCAAATCTTGAAGCGAACCAAGCTTTTCAAGAGAAGTGAATACGTCGTATAATGTCTCTAACAATTCAATGAGCTTTACCACTGAAGCCAACAATAAAAGCACAAGTACTTCAGCTGCAACAAATTGACCTAAATTCATTTGTTGATCGATCACTAAGAATCCTCCAAGTCCAAGAAGTGCTGCAACAATAAGCGCCTTTATTGCGATCATCCAACCGTATTGTTTCCAGAGGACTTCAAAGTGGTTTTCTCTACTTTTAATGTAATCAGCTGTATGGCTATCTAATCGTTTCAATGAATGGTCACCTTTTGGCGTTAAACGAAAGGACCAATCTGCCTTTGCAATTTCTTGAAGCCAATAAGCTGTCTGGTATTTATATTTTGATTCAGCTAAACTTGTTTGAAAGCCTAAACGAATCATTGGCCTGAAAATAAGGTAAATAAGAATTATGAGTAGAATGGAAAAGGCAATAAAGAAAGGATGGTAAAAGGACAACACCAATAAACTAAAAATAATTTGTAATGAAGATGAGGTGAAGTCAAGCAACACTTTTGCTATTCCTTTTTGCAAACTAATAATATCAAAAAAGCGATTCATTAACTCATTCGGATTCTTATCCTTC
>JBILNH010000118.1:0-7687 GCA_044375095.1 Crocinitomicaceae bacterium | reverse complement strand
TTTAATAAGTAAATATTACCATGAAATTTCTCCTCGTTTTTCCCATTTTACTCGTACATGTCACTTTTGCTCAACCATTAAAAGAATTCAATGAGGAGCGGTTAAAAACAGACGAACGCTTAATGCTCACATTGGGCTCATGGTCAGTAGCTAATTTCGTGGGAGGCGGAATAGGGTGGGCTGTGACCGAAAAAGGAGAGGCAAAGTATTTTCACCAAATGAATGTCCTGTGGAATACAGTGAATGTTGGCTTGGCATTGCCGGGGTACTTAAAAGCTAAACGGGCAAATCCAGAACTGTCACTTGCTCAAACAATTGCAGAACAACACCGAAATGAGAAAATATTCTTGTTTAATGCAGGCTTGGATTTAATGTATATATCTGCCGGAGTTATCTTGCGAAGTGAAGCAAAAACTAACTTTGAACGTCGCGATCAGTTCAATGGTTTTGGCAATAGCCTTTTGTTGCAAGGTGGTTTTCTGTTTTTATTTGATTTAACGGCACACGCCATACACAATCACCACCGAAAGGAAAAGTTAAGTCCGATGATGGATCGCCTCTCCATGAGTTCAACGGGTATCGGATTAAAATGGGAGTTAGACGTTCCGAGGCATGTGAATGAGAACCGAACGAATCCTAATAAGTGAAGTGGCTTCGACAATTAACAATTTTATTTAATTCCTTCAGTCGTTTATCATTAAACTTGCGGTAATGAATGTTTATCGCGGATTCATACTCCTTTTAGTTCCTTTTTTTGCCCTCAACTTGTTGGCTCAAGATCCGTGTTCTTATTTGCCAACTTCTAAAAAAGGTGGATTTTGGGTATTCTCAACATTTTATCAGCCCAATACGAATAATGTCTTATTAGAAGGTGTTTGCGAGGAAAAAAACAACGATTTGCCTTTCCTATACCGTGAATTTAAGGAAGGACGTTTGCTTAAGGAGGTTGTGTATTATACTTCCGGTCAATTGAATTCTTCCTTGATTTTTAACGCGCGAAAAAGGGATACGATCATCGGGGAATTTGAGCAGTTTAATGAAGAGGGAATTCGTCAGCTTCATGAGGTCTATTTCAAAGATCAGACGGGCAGAAGATGTGTACACCGCAAGCTATATCATGTAAATGGAAATCCACGATTTGATCAGTATTTTGCTTGGGTAAAAGAGGATGAACTCACGGATTATCAGCGATCCAATCATCCACCACATACCATTGACGGCGATGGCTATTCTTATTTAATGGTTCCGTTCGGTCGTGAGCAATCGTTCGATGAATCAGGTCAACTTGTAGAAGAAAAATACCACCAGCTTTTAATGGATGGATCCCACGAGTTTGCCTCCTTAGACGGTCCATATCTTCGTTTTTTTAATAACGGAATTCGTCAAATTACCGGTCAATACAAAAACGGCAAATTACACGGCGATTACATTGAGCGCAACTACTACGGAGACACAATCTGTAAAGGATACTATGAGAATGGAATAAAAGATGGCGTTTGGACCTATTGGCATGACAATGGACAACTCAAAGCCGTTCATCACTATGCTGTTCATGGGAAGTATCCGTTTCATGCGCGAAAAAAAGAATGGTCGTTATCGGGTAAATTAATTCTGGAAGTTGATTTCCAAGAGGATGGTAATGGATTTTTGAAAGAATGGTCCGAGTCAGGCAGTCCACTCCATGAGCAACAATTAGTGAATTTATCACTCGAAAAAGGAAAAGAAATCTTTTGGTTTCCAAATGGTCAGTTGAAGTCGATCATGGACCATACAAAAGATGCCGATACTACCTTAATTGAATGGTATGAATCGGGAACCAAGAAAAGTTTGAAACGAAAATACACCAGAGACAAAACGGTGGTTACATCGATTAAAGCATGGCAATCAAACGGGAATTTGCTTGAAGAAGTTGAACTCGAAAAAAGTGAATTTGTTACGGCATTCACCAAGCGTCAGTTCAACGAAAGAGGGCAATTAAAATTTGTGGATATTCGAAAAGACAGGGAACAGTTCATCGAGGAATATGCATCCAATGGCATTAAAATTCGATCACGCATGCTGTTAGATGGAAAGTTGAACGGTACTTATCAGGAATTGGATTCGACTGGCAACCTCAGATTGACTTGTGACTACCAGAATGGATTACGGCATGGAAATCTCAGCGTGTATTCACCTAATGGAAAGTTAATCGAAGAACAACAATACGAGAATGGCGAGTGGATTCCTAAATCGAAATTGGATCAATCGTATGTACAGTTGTATCGCAATCTAAGTATAGTAAACAGAAAACAATTTCGATCTACTGCCTTTGCCCTGTTGAATCGCGGATTATATCAAACTGAACCACAGCGACTTTCCGACGAATCAATTGATTCAATGGCCGCTATAGTATGGCAAATGAGCAGAATCGTTCCGCACTATACTGAATGGTATTCGTCTAACGTAAGTGAACAAATACTTCGAATACGGTTGATTGAAAGTTACCACCGAGACCTAAAAACAAGTCAGATCTGGACAGACTATTCCAAAGAGTTGCTTGCAGGGCTTAAACAATTAAATGTGTCGCTTCCTCCATTTGAATTTGTCTTCGGAGAAGCCTTTGTTGAAATACCGTTGAAGGGGTGGATCAATAATGCGGTAGTTAAACGACTTTTTCCTTTAACATTCAATATGTTTCAGTTAATGCACCGTTCTGATGATACATCAGTAGATGTAAATACAATTTACCCTAGGTGTACCATTGAACGATTAACTCCAACCACCTGGAAAACGACAATTCCAACAGGAACGCTATCCTATTCCGTTATACTATATGGCGATGGAACAGCGGAAGTGGAAAATCAACTCTTAAAATGGAGCACCTTTTTATCCACCGATTTGACTCACGAAAACTACTACGATAAATGGCACATGCGCGATTAATGTTTTTTATCTGTTGCTTCTTTTCAGGCTTCGTCTTTTCGATGGATTTGCGACCGAATGAATTAAAGATAACCCTTGAGATTGACCAGAAATCAGTGGCGAATAAGGAGATTTTTCCCATGCGGTTGACCATCGAAAACGTATCGTTTCATAGGGGGACTATTCTCATTCCTTATGGACAAAACAAAGGAAAGTCACTTTTTCAATTGCGCGTTTTTCAGCTCGATTCATTGGGGAAATATTCGCTGGTTTATGTTTCTCCGATTGAATTAACAATGGATACGTCAGCGTATGCAGCTACAGAAGGTTTTTGGCAATTAGAACCGAAAGAAAAGTATATCCAACCTTTCATTATTAATGATCGAAAGAATGCCAATAAACGCGTAGAATCCATGTTCCAATTCCCAGAATTGAACGAAGGTAATTACGCCGTACAGTTTCTTTATTTGCCTGAAAACTCGAGTTACTTTCGTTATGCATTCATTCAGGATGATGCGAAGGATCCCATTCCAGATGACTATGTCGATGGTTATCCGGATCACTTCCGTTGGGAAGGAAGTTTCGCCAGTAATTTCGTTGAGTTATCACTAAAGAAAAAAGTTGCCGATGTTGAACATTCCCATAAACAGTATTGCCGACTTTGTACAAATATTTACAAGGAAAACTGGTCGTTTGTCAAACGAAACTGGGACAGGTTGTACAAGAAAGAACAACATAAAGCCATTCGTTGGGTATATAACGGACCTCAAGCCGTGCTTTCATCACTTCCTACGTATGCGTCGTTTACGGCAATCATGGAATCCCAAGAAGGAATAGATTATGTCTCGTTCACTTATCAATTGGGTAAGATTTTTAAATTCCGTTCCCGCGTCGCATCGCTTTTTCACTTAGTAGGATTTCGCAGAGCACCTTTCAGGACGTCAAAAGTGAACTGGCAAAAGTTGATTCGGGTGGTACCAATTTAATCTGATATTATTGAGTAAATTAAAAAATAACATCAATTTTTAATCAGCTCGAATAATACATTAAGTAATCATGAAACATCTACAATCATTTTTATTTTCGTTTGGATTACTCACCATTTTTGCTTCATGCAGTGGGATTAGAAATATGCAGGTGCAAGTCATGCGACCAGCGCGAATAACTGTTCCACAAGAAATTAAATCAATCGGTATTTTGAACCGATCGATTCCAACGAATATTTCAGCAATTGAAGGAACGTTAACAGGTGAGACACCTCGCCAAGACAAGAAATTATCTGAGGAATGCCTACAAGGCTTGGTGGAAACGTTAAATACAAGTAGCCGTTTCACAGTCATGAAATGCGAGGAGCAGTTCGATGCAGCGGATGAAAAAAGTTTAACTTTTGGATCAACGTTATCATGGGAAACTGTTGACAGTCTTTGTGAAAAATATAAGGTAGATGGATTATTGGTATTAGAGTTTTTCGATACGGACTACCTCATTGCCAACCCAATTTCAACAGCAAGAGAAGTTGTTGGAGCGGTTTTAAACGGTGGTTCCGGCGGTCAAGTGGAAGTTAGAGGAACGGCGAAAGCAACTGCCGGTTACCGCGTATATGCACCAAAAACGCGATCAATTTTATACGAAGATCGTTTTAAGCACAGCAGGTTTTGGGTACAACGTTCTGTTAATCCCGTTGAAGCAGTGGCTAAACTCATTAAACGCAATGAGGCATTAATGGCCGTATCAAAGGAAACAGGTTATGAATTTGCGATGAATATTGTGCCGCTTTATTTTTGGGAGCACCGCGACATGTACAAAGGTAAAAAGGGAGATTTAGAACGTGGTGAACGCCAGGCTTTGGCAAAAGATTGGCAGGGAGCGATTGAAACATGGGAACGAGTTTATAACCAATCCGGAAAATCCAAGGAGCGCGCAAAGGCTGCATTCAATGTGGCGTTGGGGTATGAAGTGAGAGGTGATTTGAATCAAGCACAAACATGGGTTCAACGCGCCTATGTTGAAGGTGGTAAAAAAGCTGTATTGAACTACTCCAATATTCTCGATCAACGAGTTCGGGAGCAAGGTCGATTGAATGAGCAGAAAGGCAACAATTGAGAAAACCTTATGCGATTTCTAGCGCTTGCTTAATATCTGCTATTAAATCATCTGGGTGCTCAACCCCCACAGATAACCGAACAAGTCGCTCCGAGATAAACATCAGTTCTTTCTCATGACTTGGGACATCAGCATGTGTCATCGTTTGCGGGTGTTCTGCTAAACTTTCTGTTCCTCCGAGTGATACGGCTAATTTGATCAATTTCAGTGCATCTAGAAAAGCAAACGCCTCTTTTTCCCCTCCTCGAATGTCAAAACTGATCATTGCTCCTGCGGAACTGTATTGTTTGTGATAGATTTCTTGCTCGATTACTGTTCCTTGTTCATCAATAAATCCAAGGTAATATACCTTTTCTACTTTCGGATGACTGCGAAGATACTCAGCTACAAATCGCGCATTTCGTGCTTGTTCTTCCATTCGGACTTTCAACGTTTCTAGGCTACGCATCAACAACCAACCATTCCAAGGGCCGGCCATATTCCCTAGAAAGGTTCGCAATCCTTTTATGCGTTGAATAAGTGCCTTGGATCCCAAACAGGCACCTGCAATGACATCTGAATGACCGCCAATGTATTTCGTTGCAGAGTACAAAACCAAATCAGCGCCATGTTTCAATGGATGTTGCCAGAGTGGTCCCATGTACGTGTTATCCACACTTAAAACAACCTCTTTGTCTGATGTGGTGAAATGATCTTTAATTCGCGCACAAAGTTCGATGTCAATCAATGCATTCGTTGGATTTGCTGGTGTTTCGATGTGAATCATGGTTAACCGATCTGCACGACCGGTTGATTTGACCTTTTCCACAATTGTTTCAAACGTATCTGTCGCGTAAAATCCAACAGAATCAATATTGAGTTTTTTAAGAAAATGGTTGATGAAATGATCTGTTCCACCATAAACTGGTCGACTGTACAACAACAAATCGCCAGGTTGCATGAACTCCATGAGTGCCGTTGAAATGGCAGACATCCCACTTTCGAATACCGCACAATCTTCAGCGCCATCCCACAAACACAGGCGGTTTTCAAGAATTTCCAGGTCAGGATTATTCAACCGGCTGTAGATGAGACCGGGTTCTTCGTTTTGATCCGGTTGCCGCAAACCATAAGCCAGTTCAAAGAAGCGTTTTCCCTCCATCGCTGAATTAAAAACGAAGGTCGAGGTCTGAAAAATGGGACATTTAATCGCACCTTCTGAAAGGGAAGGTTTGTATCCATAACTCATCATTAAACTTTCCGGGTGCATTTTTTTCTCGTCCATCATTCACTGTTTTCACAAAGGTAGGAAGACTAAACGGAGAACAGTGTTAAAAAAAAATGGGTTGTATGTGTTACTTTTTGTGAACATCAACATTAAAGGCTCAGAATCAATTAAAAAGGAACAGGAAGTAAGTGCATGTTCCATATCCGGGCCCGGTATTTTAAAGTATTGATTCAACGTATTAAACCTTAAAATCTAAAAGTGATGAAAACAATGGCAGTAATTGGCGCATTCGTGTGCATGGGAATGGTATGGGCACAACCGGCTCGGATTAAGTACTATGAAAAAGAACTTTTCGTTAATAAAATACATGCTGGTGTGTGGGTCAAACAGTTAATGAAGAAGGATTATTATTATGTGATGTCCGCTGATCCAAAAGACCAACGCGATGTATTTGATTGGATGACGAAGATCTTGAATGATTACAACCTTTCTTATACTGAACCGCTAAAGAATCGATCAACTTTATTGGAAGGTGTTGATTGGAACGATACGACCAGTTTATTACAAGCTCTTGGCAAAGAGGGTGTAAAGTTTGATGTCAGTTATTCTTTTGATGGCTATTTTATGGATGTCGAATTAGGAGATAAGATAAACGGGATTAGCATTTCCAGACGAAAGAATTACCGGTGGCTCGATCAGCGGTATGAATAAAAAAACGGGGACATTTTCGTCCCCGTTTTACATTTAACTTTATTCGTTATCCCTTACTTTCGAACAAACAGCGGTTTCAATGCATACCAAACCATAAATGGAAAGAAGTGCATTGGAATCGCATAGCCAAAAATCAAATAGTAAAAGCTTTCGTCGTCGCTATCTGGAAGTTGAGCCCCAAATACACCAACGATACTCGCAATACTTAGTAACGCGAAGAGCATTCCAAAAATGAACTCTCCCCAATTTGGAAGAAATTTGGTAAGTCCGGCAAAACCAACTGTAGCTAATACACATCCAATTAGGGAAGAAATGAATATTGCGGAAGTAGGTATCACTGCTGAGTAATCAACCAGTAAGGCATCTGAAAATACCATCCCGTAACTCCAAGATGCAATTCCTGCTACCAAACCGCTTATCAACGCAAATAGACTTAATCGTATCATAACCTTACTTTTTAATGACTGGAATGGTAGCATTGATTTTTAGGGTTTCATTCACTTCACCCTTTTTACCTACGCCATAATCCAATCGGTTAACCGAAAACTTGGCTACAAATGTTCCCTTGCTTCCTTTTTTAACGAATGTAACTGGAACTTTCACTTCCTTTTTTACCCCTCTGATTTCCAATTTACCCGTCGCGGTATAACCACTTTCGGTTTTTTCAATCTTCGAGGAAATAAATTCAATGGTTGGGTGCTTTTCCGAATCAAACCATTCGTCACCTTTGGCATGCTTGTTTTGAAGGGCATTACCTGTGCTGAT
>JBILNH010000117.1:0-7714 GCA_044375095.1 Crocinitomicaceae bacterium | reverse complement strand
TTTATTCAACAGGCTTTTTTGCTAATGCATTTGCTCATCCTCTTCGGGATCCGGAGGGAAGAGCTTAGGTAAATCTTTCTTGCCTTGAAGCATATCCATCATATCCTCTAATTGAGAAATGGATAAATTCTTACCGATGATTTTCTTGTCTTTATCTAACACGAATACACGCGGGGTTGAAAAAATATCATACGTCGATTGGTAATTCAACGATTCAATCGTGGTATTTTCCAACAATTGGTGCAGTTTAGCTTGGTTATTGGATTTATCGGAGGCATCATTAAACAACGTATTGGTTACTCCTACATTCATGAAGGTAAGGTTGTTGTCTTTAATGAACTTTTTCCATTTTGGAAAGTCCTCGCCAACTGCTTTCCCCACAGAGAATATTTCAATATTTCGATCCTTGAATTTTTGCTTGTATAGTGTTTCTAACTTTGGCGTTATTTTTTTACAATGCCCACACTCTGGATCCCAAAAATAAAGAATTGTATACTCTGATTTCAAGCTGTAAAAATCTTTCCATTGTGTGTCGGTTGTGTCTCTAAGGATTAAGTTCGGTGGTTTAACACCCATAACCAATCGCTTTTGAACCGGCATTTTTTCACACGTTTCAGCTATTTTCTCTGGTTTCACCCAAGTAGCTAGAGGTTTACCTTCAGGACCATTCGTGCAATAGTATTTATCAAACATGTAAACAAATACCTTATCCATACCCATAATATTGCTCTTTTGGTAGGATGAGGTCAAATGCGTCACGCAGTATTCGAACACTTTGGATTTAGGGTTCAAGGTATCACAGAAGGCGAAGGCATAATTGAGCACAGTATCCCAATGCTGAATCATCATGCTTTTACCGAAGTAATACTCTAACTTCTGATGGAATATTGGGGTATTCACCAACCGATCATCACGTAGGTCAATATTGTCCCAGAAATGTTTTCTGTAATAATTGAACCGGAAGTTGGAATCAATAATTTTACCATTGGCATCTTTTGGATGTTCAGGTACATCAACATCTAACGACATTTTGACGATTTTACCAATTAATTTGTTAGGGTTAGTGGCGACAAGGTTTTTTTGGTAATCAATGACTGCTTTGTTCGTGGCGTCCATTCGATCAGTCAATTCCTTATACTTCGAATCTTCTTGAGATAATTTAGAACGTTCTTCAGACCATTTATTGACCTCAGTTCTCTTATCTGTAATGAATCGAACATAATTTACAAAGACTTTATTCTCTTCTGATTTCTTCACGATCATTGAGCCAAATAAATCAGTTAAATCTACTTCTATCTGAACTTCCTCATTGTTGTAAATAAAATCCAAGGGCTTTTGACCGTTGATATAAAGTGCTAGTATACCACCTGTTTGTTTTGATCCATTGAATTCTGCTATTCCATTTTTTAACTGAGCTGTATCGGCGTAAAATAAATTCTTACCCACATATTTCACTAAAAAAATTGTGGTGTCTTTGTAGTTACTAACCTTGAATTTTATTTTTTGAGCTTGAACTGAGCCAACGAACGCAGCAATGAAAAGTATGAGAAGTGTACGCATAGGTAAAAATTTGAATTGAAATTATTTGAAAAGACGTCGCAAAATTAAAAAAGTCGTTCGAATTAACATTTCTTTAACCTAATCTCAAAATAGCTGATCATTTCGTGCTGAAGGTTTTCCATTAAAGGGTGCATTTCTCCATTATTTCATTGAATTCATTTGGTGCAATCCAAATCGATTCTTTGTGCCTTCGAAACCATGTAAGTTGTCGCTTAGCATATCTTCTCGAATTCAATTTAACCTTTTCAATTGCCTCGTCCAAAGAATACTTGCCTTCTAAATAATCAATAATTTCTTTGTATCCGACTGTCTTTAATGAAGTGAAATCCTTGTATGGAATTAATTCGTTAACCTCATCAATCAGCCCGTTTTGTATCATTAGATCAACCCGTTGGTTAATTCGATCATACAATTCATTTCTTGGCAAATCGATTACAAAACGAATTACATCGAAATCGGGTGCGGTTTGCTGGTTCATTTTAAACGAAGAAATGGGTATACCAGTAAGTCGGAACACTTCGAGTGCACGAATGACGCGTACTGGATTTTTTATATCGATTTGATTAAACGTGATCGTATCGCAACTTTCTAATTCGTTAAGTAGTTTGTCTAACCCCTCTGTTTTCCATTCTTCAGTAAGTTCATTTCGAAGTTCAGGTGACGCAGGGATGTCATGTAAACCGCTGCACAGCGCATCGATATACATTCCCGAACCGCCAACGAGAATTACATTGTTATGCGTTTTAAATAAGTTGGTTAACAACGTATTCGCTTCAGCTGCATAAGAGGCTGCGGTTAACTCCTTGTGAATGGAGTGGCTTCCAATAAAGTAATGCACTACTCCCTGCATTTCTTCTAACGTAGGTTTCGCAGTTCCAATAGACATCTCCTGGTAAAATTGTCTGGAATCAGCAGAAACTACAACCGTATTGAGTTGTGTAGCCAGACGAACCGCTAAACTGGTTTTTCCACTTGCTGTCGGACCGCCAATTACGATTAAATTTGGCATTGGGTTAAAGTTATTGGTAAACGGTTTTCCAGTCAAGGTATCTACTGTAGATTGCCCTTACGTATGAATACGTTCGTGTCCCTCGAAGTGCACCATATTTTACAACAGGATCACGGTAATATTGGCTTTTCGTCAAGTTTAACATCATCACCTCAACGTTATCGTCCCATTTTAAGTGATTGAGTCCGTACTTTTTTGCTAACCGTTGTGCGTCTTCCACGTGACTTCTTCCGCAATTGTAAGAGGCTAAGGTAAATTTCTCTCGCTGCGACCGGTCTGTTACAGCATTCCAAGACGTCATCATTTTATCAATCATTTTCATCGCGCCTTGAATCTGTACTTCTGGAGGCGAATCAGGATGCACACCGTATTTTGGCCCTACTCTTGGCATAAATTGCATTAAGCCGAATGCTCCACCTAAGCCTTTGATATAGGGGTTAAACCGAGATTCATGGTAAGAAATGGAGGCCAATAATAGCCAGTCAAAGTTGTATTGTTTCGCTGCTCGTTTGAAGGCATCATCGAACTTAGAAAGTTGTCCAGATTTTGCTTCTAACATGAATTCAGCACTCTTCGGCTTTGATACCTCAAAGTACTTCCGTTTGATGTAGCCAAATGATTGTTTTGCCATAAATCGATCCAACCATTTATTCAATCTGGAATGGAGAAGTGGATGAGATTTAGTTAATCCAAAGGTGATGGGTTGTTTCACTGAAATGGGAGTAGAAATATCCAAGTTGTCATAAAAGAGTTGATTGATTCGAGCTGTATGCTGCTCGGTTATCGTGTAGTCGATAATTCCATCAGCAACAAGTTCAATTAATTCCTCGTTACTTATTGTCCCTTCTTCCCCTTTGATTTTTATTTTTTCGCCCATTTCTTCTTGCAGGTTTTCAAGCCGCACATAATGGTTAGAAAACTTTCGGACATGAACCGTTTTATTGGCTAATTGAGTTGGATCATGAATTAATTTTCTCCACAATTGTTCAGCTGATAGCTTCGCATAATTAGAAGGTTTACGTTGCACCAACACTTGTTGAGAACGCAATATGGGATGAGATAAAAGCAGCTGTTTTTTCATCGATCCGGTTGCTGCGATGTTACATGCAACAATGTCAGCTTCACCTTTATTCATTCGTTCAACGATTTCTTCAAGATTGCTAATTAATTTCACTTCGATCTCTACACCGAGGTCATTGGCAAACTCTTTAAGAATTTCATATTCGAAACCCATTTTCCTTCCTTTGTAGATAAAGAATGATGAGGTGCTGTTTTCTGCAAGTACAATTAATTTACCTCGTTTTAAAATTCCGGGTAGATCCATTGAGGAGTAATTACTCTTTCCACTTTTGTCGCCTGAATGACCATCAGAACACGAAAAAAGTATGATGAACGAGGAGATTAGGGAAAAATAAGTGATCAGTGACTTCACAAGTTGATTTCAAATTTCGTTCGAAATATACGACATTCTATGAGATTTAAGGAGAAGGACCTTAAGTACAGCAATTAGTCTTTAACTGAATTGTCGAATAGCATCTTTCATGAACGTGCCAAATGCATCTTGAATTACTGCTTTATTTGATACATAAACCGCTGGGGCCTCGCATAATTTATTTTTAAATGAAAGCCGCTTACCAACACCTTCACTTGACTTACTTAAACCATAAGTTGTGCCGTAATGGTTGATCCATTTGTTTGTTTTTAATTGATCAATAAAAAGTCGAAAATCTCCTGGATAATCCTCCCAGTATGGTGAATGAAAACCATAAAATTGATCAAGGAAAAGATCCATTGGCAAGTGGTGATAGGAGGACCAATGTTCTGCTAATAAATGATCGAAATACAAATCAATGGCTATACCGGCCACTTTAGGTAAGTCATGATAAAGTTGTAAACGAAGTTCTTTTACTGTTTCATGATGATCAATAAAGTGATCAATTTGGCGATGCAGTGTAATGCCTTGTTGAATGATTTTCGGGAAATGGGAATAATTTCTTCCATGGAAATGATCACCAAATAAATTGGCAAGCATGAGTTCTTTGTCGTTGTATGAAAAGTATAGGTGTCCGAGTAAATTCATAGGTCAAAAAAAATCCCACCGAAGTGGGACTTTAATTAATATTCATCTTCATTGAACAAGAAATCCTCTCGAGAGGGATAATCAGGCCAAATTTCTTCGATACTCTCATAAATATCTCCTTCGTCCTCTAGATCTTGAAGGTTTTCCACTACTTCTAGGGGAGCCCCTGTTCTGATTGCAAAGTCAATTAATTCATCTTTAGCTGCCGGCCAAGGTGCGTCTTCCAAATAGGATGCTAGTTCTAATGTCCAGTACATTTTTACTCCTTTATTGTGTTATTTTGCGCAAAAATAGACTTTATTTCAAACTTTCCAAATTCTGGTTTGAAAACTTTAAATCGTAGCGCGTTATCTTTATATGAAAAGGATTTAAACTCTTGGTTTCCAAGGTTGTTCTACTGCACCCAAATCTTGTGATATTTTCCTTGAGAGCATAAAAAGGTAATCACTCAGTCGATTCAAATAAGTCAGTACTAATGCTGCTACAAATTCATGCTGACTTAGATCAACAATAATGCGTTCAGCACGTCTACATACGCAGCGCGCAATGTGACAGAAAGAAACGGTTGTATGTCCACCCGGTAAAATAAAGCTTCGCATTTCAGGAAGCGTATCGTTCATTTCATCCATCCACCTTTCAAGGGCAGCTACATCTTCATCATTAAGGTCTGGTATTTTCATGGTGGATTTTTCCGGATCACTTGCCAGACTAGAGCCAATTGTAAACAGCCTGTCTTGGATCTCGATCAATTGAATTTTCAATTCCTCTGTAATGGTTTGATCTCTCACAAGACCAATGTATGAATTCAACTCATCAACGGTACCGTATGATTCTATTCTCATGGAACTTTTTAGTACGCGTGTCCCACCAATTAATCCGGTTGTACCTTGATCCCCTTTTTTCGTGTATATTTTCATGATTCTAGTAATGTTTGTAAACTGTTTCTTAATTCTGCAATTCTAAGTTGTTTTCCGCTAAGACGAATGTTTTTCGCCGTATCTGTGTGGTACCTATGAACGTGAGATAAATAGTTCAATTGAAAATTCAACCAATCATATTCTGTAAATGTCCTTCCTTGATTTTTTAATTCCTCTCTCAATTTATTTGCAATTGTATAATAATCCGGTCTGCCTAAATAATCATGATCTGCATCACACATTATTTTTTCAAGTACTGTTTGTGGTTCGCTAGATTCAGTAGCACGAATAATGCGTGTTACTACATCAATTTCATCTGCTGAGTAACCAAATTTTGGCAACTGTTTTTGTGCCAATTGAACGGCATATTCCTCATTTGTTTGGTATTCAAAAAGGTAACCAGAATCATGATACAATGCTGCCGTTTGTAATAATTGCAATTCGTGGGGGTTAATTCCTTCAAGCTGTGCATAACGTATGGCTGATTTCTCTACGTTCAAGGTGTGGCTAACATCATGGTATACTATTGTATCGGGCATAAGGGCCCTCATTCGCATAAGAATGTCTTCACGCATCCGTTGAAAATCAATCGTTGAAAGTCCACATTTCTTTCGAATGGCTGAATTAGCCACTCTTCCATTGCTGTAGAGGGAAAATTCATTTTTTAACTTAGTCAATGAAAAAGTTGCAATACGACCGCCACGTTTATGAATATCCATCATACCTTTCGATTCAATTTCAAAAAGCTGATCAATTTCGGTGGCAATCGTTTTCGTAATTAAAATTGTTCCTGGAGAAGAGGCTGCCTCGGTTCGGGCGGCAATATTCACCGTATCACCCCAAATATCAAAACTCATTTTGCTACTGCCAATGATTCCAGCAACAAGTGGACCCATATGAAGGCCGATTCTTATTTCCCAACATTCGGAGGAAAATGCGTTGTTTACATCCCGTTCAGTGCGCATGAAATCGCGTATTTCGATAGCGGCGAGGCACGCTCTGATGACGGGTTCTGGTTCATTTTCAGTCACCCCAGATAATGCCATATAAGCGTCACCAATTGTTTTTATTTTTTCAAGTTTATACCTTTCAGTTATTTCATCGAATGCATTGAAATAGTATTCAAGTGTCTTGACTAATTTAAGCGGTTTTGTGCGTTTTGCACGTGAAGAGAAATTGACAAAATCAGTGAATAAAACGACCCCTTGTTCTACTCTTTTCGGGGTGTATTTATTATGTAAATGCAAGTTTTCCAGCACGTTGACAGGGAAGATATTTGTTAACAGCTGATTTATTCGTTGATCCTTGTGGTAAAGTGCTTTAAAAATATCGAGTTTTGAACGTATTAGGATGGGGTTGAAAGGGATGGTAATGAAATCAACTGCACCATCGATAAATCCCCTAACAAATTTGGTTCCTTTTGAAGCATTTTCGGTCGAAACAAGCTTGTACATGGTTTTCGAAAGACTTTCATTCTTAAGTTGTTCAAGTACCTCAAATCCACTCGATAATCGGTCGTCAATATTTAAAATTAAAATACCAACTTCTTTAGATTGAACGATTGCAATTCCTTCTTCAACTGAATTGGCTATTAAGATGTTGTTCCCATTGCCTAAAAGAATTTCCTTCAAGCCTTTTTGATTCCTAATATTTGAATCAATTATTAAAATATTTATAAACCGCTCAATCATCCTTTGTCATTCAAAATAGCAAAATTCTGTTCAATATGAACGAAATATCTATGGCTGAAAGGATTTTAATACAGAATCAATAGGTTGAGCATCCGGAAAATAGGAGAGTAAGCGCTGTAACACACCATCTACTATGGAATCAGGACAAGAGGCTCCTGAAGTAATGATTACACGCATAGAACGATTTATGTTGGTAATAAACGGGATGTTCTCCTCCAGTTTATTCGAATGTATATTAAACGAATTGATAGATGAAATGGAAGTAATTTCTTCTTGTGATTTGATGAAAAATGTGGGAAATTTAGTTTCTAATAATTCTACGAGATGCGTGGTATTTGAACTATTATACCCACCAATTACGATGGCTAAATCTGCTTTTTCCTCCATTAATCCGTAGGTAGCTGATTGATTGTCATTTGTCGCATAGCAAAGGGTGTCTCTTGTATCTGCAATGTGA
>JBILNH010000115.1:0-7867 GCA_044375095.1 Crocinitomicaceae bacterium | reverse complement strand
TTTGCACCGTCTCAAAAGGGGTGCTTTGAGTTTCAAGGCTGAGATTATACCCATTGAACCTGTCAGGATAATGCCTGCGTAGGGAAAATGAACAGACAAATTGCTAATTATTCATCAAGAGAATTGGCCCCTTGTTCTTGTTAAATTTTATTATAAAATGAAAACAAGAATGTTTCGTTTACTTTTCATGCTTTGCATGAGCATCAGCACCACGGCTTTCAGCCAACTCCTCTTAAAAGGAACCGTCACCGATTCCGACGGAACACCACTTTCCTCTGTTAATGTCCAACTCATGGGATCGTACATCACCACCCAAACGGATGAGAAAGGTACGTTTCAGCTAAAGGATATTTCGCTTGGAAAGTACACACTCGGTTTCTCACGCATCGGTTACGCTTCCAACCAACTGGAGGTGATCGTGAGTAATCAGACAACGGCTCTCACCGTCAAACTGATACCGTCAGCGGTGATGATTGAGGAGATTCAAGTCACGGCTACACGTGCGACAAACCAAACACCAACCACCTTCACCAACCTGAGCAAAGAACAGTTGGATAAAAGCAATTTCGGACAAGACATTCCGATTTTACTGGAATCGACACCTTCTACTGTTGCGACTTCAGACGCCGGAACAGGAATCGGTTACACCGGAATTCGCATTCGGGGTGTCGATCCAACGCGGACAAACGTGACGATTAATGGTATTCCGCTCAACGATTCGGAATCCCACGGTGTTTTTTGGGTGAACATGCCGGATTTTGTTTCGTCAACGGATAACATCCAAGTGCAACGCGGTGTCGGGACTTCTACCAATGGTGCGGCTGCGTTTGGGGCAAGCATCAATATCAAGTCGGATAACATTGAGAAAAAAGCGTACGCTGAAATCGACAATAGCGCTGGATCATTCGGAACCTTGCGAAATTCGATCAAGGCAGGAACCGGACTGATCAACGATAAATTTGCGGTTGATGCACGGTTGTCGCGAATTCAATCCGATGGATTCATCGATCGTGGAAGCGCCAATTTGAAGTCATTCTATTTATCCGGTGCATGGGTCGGCGAAAAATCATTACTGAAAGCCAACATTTTCAGTGGTAAAGAAGTGACCTACCAAGCTTGGTATGGCATTCCGGGAGCCAAGTTGAGCGGCGATCAGGACAGCTTACTTAACCATTTTTACAACAACTACTTTCCAGGTGGATTGTACCAAAACGCGGAGGATTCCATCAATTTGTTTTCTTCTGATCCGCGCACCTACAACTATTACCGCTACCAAAATGAAGAAGATAATTACCAGCAGGACCATTACCAATTGCATTTTGCGCATCAATTTTCTCCGAAAGTCGCGTTGAATGTGTCCGGACATTACACAAGAGGTCGCGGTTATTTTGAACAGTACCGATTCAATGAAGACTTTGAAGATTACGGCATGGATACCCTGTTTTTAAATGGCGATACGATTAGTACCACCGACCTTATACGCAGGCGTTGGTTAGACAACCATTTTTATGGCGGATTATTTACATTGACGTACACCGATCAGAAGCGCTTGAATGTGGTCATTGGTGGTGGAGCGAATCGCTATGAAGGAGGCCATTTTGGTGAAGTTACTTGGGCGCGTTTTGCTTCGCAAAGTGAAACCGGGGATCGCTATTACGAAAATGATGCGTTGAAAACAGAATTGAATGGATTTGCAAAAGCGAATTACCGCTTGAACAAGTGGAACTTTTTTGCCGACCTTCAGTTGCGTTATTTAGACTATAGCTATACTGGATTGGATCAAAACAATGGGGAAATTATTGCGCTTGATCAACGGATCAACTTTTTGTTTTTCAATCCCAAAGTAGGATTCCGCTACGATTGGAATTCAAAAAATGGCGTGTATGCATCCTTCGCAGTTGCCAATCGTGAACCGGTACGCGATGATTTCGTTAACAGCTCGAATAACAGTAGACCGAGACACGAACAATTACAGAACATAGAAGCCGGCTACCAGCACCAAGCGAAAAAATGGTTTGCGAAGGTAAATTACTACTTAATGAATTACAAAGATCAACTGATCTTGACCGGTGCCATAAATGATGTGGGGGCCTATAACCGGACCAATGTAGCGAACAGTTACCGCAGCGGGATTGAATTGGAAGCAGGTTACATGCCTATACAGAAAGTTAGTTTAACCGGAAACGTGACGTTTAGTCAGAATAGAATCGCTGCATTCACGGAATACGTGGACAATTACGACAACTATGACGCCGAGGGGAATATGATTCAGGATGTCATTGAACACAGCAATACGGATATCGCTTTTTCACCAAGTTTGATTGCATCTGCCGGAATTGGTTACGAGCCGATCAAGAACCTGGAAATCAATTTGCTTGGAAAATATGTTGGTGAGCAGTTTTTGGACAATACATCTAGTGCCAACCGCATGTTGGAGGACTATTTTGTGACCAATTTAGCTGCTAGTTACACGATTGTTAACTGGGGACTTAAAGAGATCCGCATTGGTTTACAAGTGAACAATTTATTCAATGAGCAGTTTGAAAACAACGGCTACACTTGGGGATATATCGCTGGTGGGCAGCGGATTATTGAGAATTTTTACTACCCGCAAGCGGGCAGGCATTTCATGGCTAGGCTGACGGTAAAATTGTAATTTAAAAGAAAAAGGCTGTCCAGTTGGACAGCCTTTGGTATTTCATAAATAGTAGTGTAATTGTTATTACTTACTCAACATTACATCACCGGATAATTTTCCGCTGAATGCGCGCCATGAACCGTATACGGAATAACTATGGGAAACTATATTTTCCATTTGATCGTCGTATTCAGGACAGTCTCCGAAGTAAAGTGTAAATGTACCGTCCCACTTGTCGTCGCCAGGTTCATTTAAAACAACCTTGTAGGCCATTTGGTTTCCACCGCATTCACCATCTCCCATTCTATCATCCTCCATGATTTTTCCTTGGAGTGGACGTTTGTTTTTACCCGCAATGTTATATCCTGTCACGTCATTTCCTTGAATGGATTCAATCACAATGGTCAATTTTTTATCTCGAAGTGTTCCAGTCCATTTTCCTAAAACGAATTGGTGTTCCGATTTTGTTTTCATTGGTTTTTCAGCAGGAGCTTCGGGTTCTGATTCCTCTTCGGTTTTTGCTTCTGTTGTGCTGGCAGTTGAATCAGCTGTTTGTGCAGATTTTTCATTCTCCGCTGGAGTTGAATCTGAGGAACATGCTGCGAATATGCCAGCTACTAAAATGGCATAAGTGATTGTGGTTGTTTTTTTCATACTGGTTATTTTTTTTAAAAATACAAAAAATGAGACTATTGAACTGATCACGGTATTTGAGAAGCTTCAACAAAATAAAACAAGAATGCCACCTTTTACAAGGCGGCATTCATCTTACCTATCCATACTATAAACTACACAGTCGGGGCTTAGTTTTTAATGATCAAGCGTTCTGTAACATGCTGGTTTTGTTGCATTACCACGCGGTAAGTACCCGTTGCCCAACCAGAACAATCGATTGCTAATTCAGCTTGCTCCGTTTTAACTGACTCAATCAAGCGACCTTCAAGCGAATAAACCATTACGTTTATTCCCCCTTCAAAAGAAGAAGCAATCGTGATTGCGCTTGTCGCCGGGTTAGGATAAACAGTTACTTCTGCTTCTAGCTCATCCAATCCGAGGCAAGATTCAACTGAAATGGTTAGTTCATCTTGCGCTTCACAGTTGTTCACGTCACGAACTGTAACGCCATATGTACCTGCCTGATCGATTGAAATAGAAGGCGTTGTTTCACCAGTAGACCAATCGTACGCAATCAATGTTGAATTCGATGAAGGGGACAAGGTCAACGGCAACCAATTCTCGCACACGGTAGAATCTGATCCAAGGTCAACGGTTGGGTTATCATTTACTTCCACAACTACTGAATCGATTGAAGAACAACCAGATGCATTCGTAACAGTTACTACTGCGACAGTGGATGAATTCACTTGAATTTGGGAAGATGTTTGACCGGTATTCCAAGCGTAATTCACGTTAAACTGATTGGAAACAGCTACGAGTGTAAGCGGCATGTTGCTTTGACAAAGCACTTGATCAATTCCGGCATTCGCACTTGGATAAGTTGCAACAGTAACTGAAACTGTATCTAAATCAGTACATCCGTTATTGTCAATACCTTCAACAATGTAGTTTCCTGTTTGAGCAGGGATAAAAGCTATGGCGTTTTGTATCGAGTTGTTCCAAGTATATGAATTTGCTCCAGAAGCAGTAAGCGTTACTTGATCTCCTGCACAAACAGTAAGGTTATTCCCTGCAGTAACTTGTGGTAATGGATTCACTTGTACGGTTACAGTTGATGAAGTATCTGCACAAGCTAAAGTTGTATTTGCATAAGCTAAACTGTAATTACCTGCTTGCAATGCGATGAAGTTTGTATCTGTTTCCCCTGAAATGAGGTTACCATTATTCAACCACTGGTAATTCACACCATTCACAGCTTGTGTTGTAATTAGAACAGTGTCTCCCGAACAAATTGTTGTGTTCGTAGAAGAAAGTGCTCCCCCTGAAAGTTCAGCACATGTGTTTACTTGGTAAATACTCAATGTAGAACTTACCTCATTCGCAAGGACAATTAACGTTTGTCCGTTTGGAGAATCGCTTGCAGGAATAATGATGATCCCTTCAGCGCCTAAATCCGGACCGCTTACTGTTGTAGAGCGATTATTTGCATATCCAACATAGATTGGCTGATTTGGATTATCTACATTAAAAGTCATTACACCTCCAATTCGCTCGAGAGAGATAAACGCATAAGTTGATCCATTGATTTGAGCTAAAGCAACTCCTTCTGGTTCTGGTCCTTTGTCGTCACTTCGGTTTTTCTGTGCTGGAGTACCTGTTGAATTTGATGCGTTAAATATGGCTCCAAACGTTGGGTGATTTGCCGTAATTTGTTCAATAAGGTCTTTCGAATCAAAAACCAACGCGCCTGTTGTTGGATTCCAGATAGAGAAAGAGCGACCTCCCATAACGTGTAACTCATCGTAATCGCCATCTCCATCTGTATCACCAGAATATTTCAAGGCACTCAATCGGCCGAGAAATTTATTGTTCCGAAGAATGGCTTGATCAGGAAACGCAGTAGGATCAAGTAGATTCGTAAACGCAGATGAAGAAATTCGATTTGCATCAATCACGCTTCCAAATTCACGCGAATCGCCTTCATTTGCGGTGAATAAATAGCCCTGACCATTTATCGTTTTGTAAGCCATTGCATCCGGCATGTATGTTCCTTTAATTGGAAGTTCTCCTGTAATTAATACAGCGCCAGACTGATCGGATGCATCGAGCCCATTATTGGATCCTGCCGCATACGATGCATAACCAAGAGCAGTAAGGGATTGAATGGTAGACGTTTGAAGATTAATCGTTAACAACGCATTGTTTTCTTGAAGTGTCACATACGCTTTTGTGTTGTCATCCGAAATAGCAATGTACTCAGGTTCTAAATCTTGAGCTACAGTAGCGCTCGTCGTAAAGATTCGAATTCCTTGAGCCCTCAATGCAGCTTCTTGACCGTTATATGCAGTGAACCCAAGTGTCGTTACGTTGGCATTCGTTAATGCAGCATAACCTGGTGTTACATCAATAATGGACACAGAACCTTCTGGATCCACACTGTAATCCGCATTGGGTTCTCCTTCATTCGCCGTAAGCAATTTGGTAAAATTGTTTGTGAACGTAATCATGTCAGGCATAGCACCAACGGTAACTTGATTAATGTAGGTTCCATTGTAATCAAAAAAGACGACCTTTCCATTCGTTTGAGCCGGAACAGATTCAATGGCTACAGCAATTACACTATCGTGTGCTACCACTGAATTGATATTGCCATACGCTGAAAGTGACAATGAAGTAATTAATACCGGTGCTGCTGGATTTGAAAAATTGACGATATCCAACTTGCCCGCAATGCTATTCGCAATATAAAGTCGATCAACAGAAGGATCGAATGCGGTAATTTCCGCAGAATTTGCCCCAGTTGTACCATTTGAAAAGGAGGACAATAATGTCATATTCAATTCATTTGTTGGCGTTGGCGCAACGTAATCGTTGTCCTTAACAAAGATGATTTGATAATTATTCGTAAGTGAAATATTCGCGTTCGTTCCCGAAAGAAGTTTAACGATTATGCGTTCTGCCTTTTCCGCGTTTGCATCATCTAAGATTGAAACAGGTAAATTGATTACTCCGTTCGTATTTGCAGGAATCGTTAGCGAAGGCGTCCATGTGTAATCTTCGTTCGTAATTGCGTTTGAATAAGTAGACAACCCAAATGTTAAGGTAATATCAGCAGTATTTGCATTTGCAATGGTGATCGGTACATTGATTGTTCCGGCATCCTCATTGTAAACAGCGAAATTGGATGCGGAAGCAATAGACACATCAGCTTGTCCCTGAATAGATACGTTATCAAAACGCCAAGTTCCTCCAGTAGCAATTAGAGTTGGATTGGATGTTTGTCTGAATTCGCTTGTCGTTTGGTAGTTTGCGGCCAAAATGCGTACCCCGAAATTGGAATTATTATCTGCCCCAGTAATTTCCGACATGTTCACAGAAATCCGGCGATATTGATCACCTATTCCATTATTTTGAAAGCGGCCATTATCAATTGAACCGTTACAAAATGATGTGTTCTGCGAAGTCATTGTAAAGTTGCTCCATGTTGAACCATCTAACGTATATTGTAATCGAACTGTATTCGTTGCGGTATTCGACCAACGTTGGTCCCATGTGAACTTAATATTCTGAACTCCGACTGTAGATGCAGCAAACTGCACACCACTCGATTCATTCGTAGTTCCGGGATTTGAAGTAAATGACCACGCACCTGGGTTGGTTCCATTTTGAGAACCACAACCATTATTTATAATGGGGTCCATTCCTGTTGCTGCTGTCGCGACTACCATAGATCCAACAACAGAGGAGGTTCCAAGTCCAACGTTTGCTGACGTTGTCACTGGTGCACCTGTAATACCATCGTAATTCCAAAGTGCCACTATTTGTTGCGCATGAGATAGGAAACCTATCAAAAGAGCAGCGGTTAAACTATAAAATTTGTTCATCTTTCTTTTTTGAACAAAATTCCATATGACCCATGAAGTACCTATTACGCAGATATGAACAGTTCTACACAGCCGTTTTATGCGAAGTTTAAAATGTTAATCACATTTAAATTAACACAACAAAGGCCGCCCCTTTCGGAACAGCCTTCGTCTTATTCTTTATTGGGCTTAGCGAACGATGATGTGCTCGTTGTTTGTCACACCTGTCGCTAATGTGAAGACTGCTGTGTAATTTCCAGTTTTTAAGTCAACTGATTCGTTAGAATTACCGATTGTTTTTACAAGGAATCCATTCATGTCGTAGATGGCGATACTTGAAATATCCTCAGTACTCTTGAAATTTACCACTCCATTTGACGGATTAGGGTAAGCTACCGATTGTACAGCCAATCCTCCACCGTGTGGAATGAATGTATTCACGTTTGCGTTGATTGTATTGATGTAAGGCGTAGGTTGCTTAACGATGAAGGTACGAGACACCACACATCCAGTAGCGTTAGTTACTGTTAACGTATACGAACCTGCAGTTAAACTCAACTGATCAAGCGCTGTTGGATTAATTCCAGATCCTGAAATTGTTGTCCATTCATAGCTAAATGAACCACCTGTACCAAGTAACGTAACGTCAATCGATCCGTTATTTCCGCCTGTTGAACTGACGCTGGTAATGCTACCGCCGATTTCCATTAATAAAGGATTTGTTAATTCTATGGATAAATCAACTGTT
>JBILNH010000204.1:0-3922 GCA_044375095.1 Crocinitomicaceae bacterium | reverse complement strand
TCAAACAAACCAAGGTTACGCAACCAGCCATTTTTCTTCACTCAACTATTTTAGCAACTTGTTTGGGAGATCAATTTAATCCAGATATGGTCGCAGGGCATTCACTCGGTGAATTTTCGGCATTAGTAGCAAATAAAACGTTGCAATTTGAAGATGGACTTAAACTTGTTTATCAACGTGCACTCGCCATGCAAAAAGCCTGTGAGATGGAACCTTCAACAATGGCCGCTATTCTAGGTCTTGAGGATAATGTAGTAGGGGAGATTTGCGCGGCTATCGATGGTGTGGTGGTTCCAGCAAATTACAATTGTCCGGGACAATTAGTTATTTCTGGTTCTTTCCCTGCTGTAGAAAAAGCATGTGCGAAGTTAACTGAAGCTGGTGCAAAACGCGCATTGATTTTGCAGGTTGGCGGTGCATTCCATTCCCCGTTAATGGAGCCAGCAAGAGAGGAATTAGCCGCGGCAATAAAAGCAACCAATTTTAATCAGCCGATTTGTCCAGTTTATCAAAACGTTACTGCAAGTGGTGTGACTGATCCAGAGGAAATCAAAGCCAATTTGGTGGCTCAATTAACAGCTCCTGTGCGATGGACACAAACTATGCACAACATGATCGCAGATGGTGCTTCTGAGGTCATAGAGGTTGGACCTGGAAAAGTGTTGCAAGGACTATTTAAAAAGGTCGATCGGGCCTTTCCATGTTCAAGTGCTGAAGTGATTTAAATCATATTAGTAAAGGAGTTGAAATTTTTCGCTCCTTTTTTTGTGGAATTTCAATTTGTTTGACATCTCAATGAAAACTAAAAGTAAAGAGATGAGAAATTGGATTACAAGTGTCATGGTACTTTTCAGTATTGGGGTGCAGGCACAAGACGCATTAGGAGACGTGGTAGGAACCGTTTTTGAAACACCACAACAAACAATTGTCGGCGCGCAAGTATTTATTAAGGATCAGGATCGCAAGTACATTGCAATTACCGATGTAAATGGTCGGTTCCGAATCACTGGGATTCCAGCTGGTAAATATGACATGAGCATTAAATTCATGCAAGATACGATGTACGGAATTGCGGTTAGCATTCCGATGGATGGGTTTCATAATGCGGGAAATATTGTTTTTAAACCGAACACAATTGAATTAACCGGTGTGGTAGTTACAGCAAATAACGATATGAAATTGGTCTATGGTTCCCTTCCAATTAAAGAACTAACGAGTGAAGAAATCGCTCAAAGTCCAGTCAAATTTAGTGTGGCTGCTCTTGCTACATCATTTAATTCTGATGTGAAAATGGCTGAAGATGGTGAACTTATATTTCGTGGCTCAAGAAAAGGGGATATGATTTACCTGCTTGATGGAATAAAAGGCCGAGAGATAAGTAATGTGCCAAGTTGCGCAATTGGTAGAATGATGGTCTATACCGGCGGCTTACCAGCTAAGTATGGTGACACTTTGGGAGGAGTAGTAGTTCTCGAAACAAAAAGCTACTTCGATTTATACCGAACTTGGGAAAGGGAACAAATGAAGAAGTAATAAAAAAAGGAGCAAGTGCTCCTTTTTTTATTTATCAAAAAATGCCGGACTTTTTGATTCGACTTCCTTCAAATAATTCTTCAATTCTTGCTCATTTTCTGCTTTCAGTACCATGAGCATGTTATCGGATTCAACAACTATATAGTTTTCAAGACCATCTAATAATACAAGTTTGCCCGATGGTACGTTAACCAGGCAATTATTGGAATTAAATAAATGCGCATGTTCACCAGCCACTGCATTGTTGTTCGCGTCTTTTTTCAAATGCGTCGTTAAGGAGCCCCAAGTCCCTAAGTCGCTCCAATCGAAATCAGCCAGGACGACATCTACGTTTTTCGCATGTTCCATAACCGCAAAATCGATTGAAATATCTTCGCAGGCTTGAAAGCAATCGTTAACTTTCTCTTGTTCGGAGTGGGTATTGTAGTGACTTAAATCGCTTGCGAATAATTCATGTAATGCAGGTTGATAGGCGCAAAGCGCATCTAAAATGGCGCTGGCTTTCCAAACAAAAATTCCTGAATTCCAATAAAAGTTGCCACTAGCTAGAAATGATTCAGCAGTGGCTAAATCTGGTTTTTCTCTAAATTGAATGACTTCAGTTAAATCTCCAGGATTGAGATTTTTTTCAGCTGAAAATTCAATGTAACCATACCCTGTATCCGGTCGTGAAGGTTGAATGCCAAGTGTTATTAATCGGTCCTCAGTTACGGCTTGTTGAATGGCTGTATTGATAATAGTCGTAAAACGATCCTCTTTCATAATCAAGTGATCTGAAGGAGAAATGATCATCGTTCCATTCGGATTTGATGCCATGATTTTGGCAGCAGCGTATGCAATACATGGAGCAGTATTTTTTCGCAATGGCTCTGTCAGTATTTGTCCCATGGTTAGATCCGGAAGTTGTTCTTTCACAAGAGCCGCATAACTTGTATTGGTAAGGACGAAGATATTTTCTTTTGGAGCGATATTCAGTAAGCGCTCATAGGTCATTTGAATGAGTGATTTCCCAATTCCAAGAACATCGAGAAACTGTTTCGGTTGCTGAGGAGTTGACATTGGCCAAAAGCGACTTCCTACGCCACCTGCCATAATAATGCAATAGTTGTCTTTCATCTGTTGTATTTTCCTTATACCGGCTTAACTTCGGCAAGCGCATTAACGAGGTACTTGCGTTTGGTGTGAATTTCTTCACATATAAATCGCTTTCGTCTAAGCGGACCTTTAACAAAGTGTTTACCGTTAAGCGCAAATGTAGTGTTATTTGGTAATTCTTCAAGGAGCGCCATATTTTCTTTGCGTTCGTCGTATGCTTTTAATACGCGACTAAGTTGATGGTCGCTGCAAGATGAAGCTTTGGTAGAAATTAAAGATTGAACCAATGCGTTTTGAATGTCTTTGGGTAATGTTTTTTCGTCAATCACTGGGATTAACAATTTTCGAAAAGCATTTTTCCATTCCTCTCCATGCGGTAAGACACTGAAACCATACCGATTGTAGGTTTCAAGATGGGCAAATTCATGAAGGGTAGTTATTAGAAAAGCGTATTTATTGAGTGTTCCGTTCACCGTTATTTGGTGCTTTTCTCCAGAACGTCCTGCTCGAAAATCGCCGAGTTTTGATTTGCGCTCTCCAACAATTTTGAACCGGACATTGGCACTTAGATAGTACTGAACGACATATTCAACAAATACAAGAGGAAGGTATTTTTCAAAAACACGAATAACTTCATCCCGCTTGGTAAATCGCTTGGCAGCCATGCATCAAAAGTAACCGAAATCAACAAGTAACCGATGGAAAGTTTTGAGTAAATCCGTGTGAATGAATGAAAATAGACTTAATTTAGCGACCAATGAAGGTAATAGCCAATATAGGAAAATACATGATAATGCTCGGCATTGTTTTTTCTCGACCAGAGAAATTTTCCATATTCAGACGCCGAATTTTTAATGAGATTGAAATCATTGGGATTAATTCAATTCCGATAGTTGCCTTAATGTCAACCTTTATGGGTGCTGTAATTGCATTGCAAACAGCATCCAATATTGATAACCCATTATTGCCAGACTATACTGTAGGGTACATTACGCAATCTAGTACAATACTGGAATTTTCTCCTACGATCATTTCGTTGATATTAGCCGGAAAAGTAGGATCCAACGTGGCATCGGAAATTGGCACAATGCGAGTCACTGAACAAATCGATGCGTTGGAAATTATGGGTGTCAATTCCCTGACTTTTCTTGTTCTTCCCAAAGTGATTTCGGCTGTAGTTTTTTTCCCGGTTCTTGTTATTTTTTCAATGGCATTGAGTCTTATTGGCGCATGGTTGGCATTGGTATTATCCGGATTATTGACAACAGAGACCTATATTCTTGGAATCCGATCA
>JBILNH010000202.1:0-3935 GCA_044375095.1 Crocinitomicaceae bacterium | reverse complement strand
TTCGGGTTTTTAATTGTTACAATCGCTTCGTTTTATGGATACTACACCAAAGGCGGAGCCCTTGACGTGGGACGTTCATCGACCCAAGCAGTGGTAAGCAGTAGTGTTGCCATACTGATCGCCAATTTCATTCTCACGCAATTAATGCTGCTATGATTGAGGTGATTAATGTCAATAAAACGTTTGGTACGAATCAAGTACTTTTTGATATCAATACCACGTTCGAACAAGGAAAAATCAATATGATCATTGGTCAATCGGGTTCAGGAAAATCTGTATTGGCGAAGTGTATTGTTGGACTGCACGAGGTAGACACGGGACAGGTGTTGTTTAATGGTCGTGATTTCTCAGCCATGAACCGCGCACAACGCACAGAGATTCGAAAAGAAATCGGTATGTTATTCCAAGGTTCTGCGCTGTTCGATTCGATGACCGTGGAGGAAAATGTGATGTTTCCATTATCCATGTTTACCAAAATGTCTAAGAAAGAAATGCAACAACGGGCTGATTTCTGTTTGGATCGTGTAAATCTCACTAAAGCAAGCAAACTGTTTCCTGCTGAATGCAGCGGTGGAATGCAAAAACGGATAGGTATTGCACGAGCCATCGCGATGAACCCGAAATACTTATTTTGTGATGAGCCAAATTCAGGCCTTGATCCAAAAACGTCCATTCTCATTGATGGACTCGTAAAAGAAATTACAGAAGAATACAATATCACTACTGTCGTAATTACGCACGACATGAACTCTGTAATTGAGATTGGTGATAGCATTATGTTTATTCATCAAGGGAAAAATTGGTGGCAAGGTGATCGAAACTCTATTTTAACAACAGAAAATCCTGAAATTCTTAGTTTCGTTTATGCTTCTGAGTTCATGAAAGAAATTCGAAGTACCATGCAACAACGACGAAAGTAGTCCTTGTCATTACTTTACCGCATCCTTAAAAATAAGTGATATACCCAAAATGAACCTTGCCATTACTGAGTAGAATTGGATTGGATTGTTGCTTGCCTAATGCGTAAGCGATAGAAAAAATCCCAAATTTAGTTCCAAAAGAAAATCCAGCTCCGAATCCAAAGGGTGTGTCACGGCTGTAATTCAACGTCTTTTTTTCATACCATCCTTGATCGAAAAAGGCGAACGCATGCGAATTTCTGTCCACTAAAAACCGGTATTCGATTGAAAGAACGGATCTCGAGGTCGCAAAAAATTCTTCTTCGTTAAAGCCGCGTAAAGAGGTTTGTCCTCCAAATCGATAAAGTTCATTTTCAACCAGTTCAGGTGCAAAATAAAATTCTGTTCGACTTGCTAAGCGAATCACATTCCTTCTGGTAATAGGAACGAACCATTCGAGGTGAACTAATCCTCGGTACGTTGTCGATCGTACCGTTTCACTGGTGTCGCTTACTGTAGATTTTCTGTTTCCAATGGCAACTTCAACCTGTATTGCGGATCCTTTTGATGGATTTGGAAGGTAGTCAAATTGTCTTCGGGTAAGTGAAATTCCGTATGCATTTGTATTAATACTCGAAAGGGAGGTAAATGTGGGGTTTAAAGCTGCACCACTTAATAAATTGGAAGAATAATTTTGGTAAAATGCTTTGATGAACGATCCATTTTTCAGGCTGTATTGCACACCTATTGTAGATTTTATTTCGAGGAATGTAGTGTCACGTTTATACAATTGGAACTGCCCATCAATTCCAAATGGGGTATTGAATAAAAAAGGATAGTTTAATTGCGCAAACAAACTTTGAGTTTGAACTTGTATACTTCGCCAATTGAGTTGGATAAGTTCACCTCTCTTTAGAAGGTTTAACAATTTTAGATTTAATTCACCAGTTAAACCAACGCGTTCCGAAACCGGATCTGGTTGCAGTCCTACCGCTCCATTCACAGAACTAACCGTATTTGTTTCTAAATACATGAAAAGTTCCACTCCATCAGTTGAAAATAAGAGTTCATGTGGTTTTATTTCTTTGATAAATGGAACTTGCTTCAGTTTAGCTGATATTAGTTTTAATTTTTCTTCGTTGAAAGGTTCACCTTCGCTGAGATCAATTAAGGAGGAAATAAATCGGGAAGATACTGCCGTGTCACCTTTAAGGTGGATTTGACTAAAACTCAGGTAAGGGCCCTTTTCAATAGATAACTTCGCTGTACATGTGTTATCGTCATATTTAATTGATGTGAAAGCGATTTGAGCGAATGGAAAACCATTGTTTAAGTAACAGGATAAAATGACCTCAACAATTTTACCAAATTCTGTTGGGCGAAGCGGAACAGTTGACAACATTCGGTCGGTTAAACGACCATGTTTTCTTAGAAAATAAGTGGTTTCTTCATCCGTAAGTAACTGAAGCGTTTTAAATTCATTGCCTTGATAAAAAGTGGCGTCCCAACCTTCTTTCGTCGGATGAATTGAATCGAAGGAGGCGAGTAAAAACCCTTTTCGAATGGCTTTAAGCTTGAGTTGCTCAAGAATGCGAACCATCGATAACGAGTCAGTTACTTTAATGGGTGATTGTTTAGTTATTCCCGATAAATTGTCTCCTGAAAACGAAATGAGTTTAGTTTGCTGACCAAATACGGTCAGAGAAAAAAACAGTAAAACTAAAATTGGATAACACTTCATCAAAACAGTAACGCACAACAAAAATGCTTATTTTCACAATTAAGAATACATTGTGCAAAACAATTTTCGTGGTGCACGTTATTTTTAGCTTAATTTAGCGTTACTTGTAGTACTCTTATTTAAATCAAACAACATGAAAAAAGCAACGACATTTACACTTGCTGCGCTACTACTTACCTTAGTTGTTTCGGCGTGTGGATCATCAAAAGGAGCAGGATGCGATGCATACGGAAAAGCTGAGACAGTAGAATCTTCTGATTTAGCTGCAAAGTAATCGATCATTCATCGAAACAAATTAAGGTCATCAAGGTGACCTTTTTTTATGCAATTTATTTTGTGATTACGACCGTATCGAAAACTACCTCGTAATTCGATGGAAAAGCAGGGACCAAAACGTAGTTTTCGATATAATTAGTTGATTCACAATCTGGGCACTGTGTGGCTTTTACAGAATAAATTACTTTTTGATTTGCATCATCAATTTTAACTTCGCGTTCGAATGCAACATCACAAGTCGCGCTAATGGGATTCGCCAAAATGGTATATTGAGTATAATCTACCGGTTGTTTTACACCTTGACCAATTTTAATCTCAAATCGGTCGGCATACGGATGACTTGAAGTAACAACATAATTCCCTCCCATACTTGAAGTCATATAACCACTAGTTGGATAAAAGACAACACTATCAATAATTTCTCCAGAATCTTTGTTTAACTCATCCACCCTGCACTTCTTTTTACAGCTTACTAGTGAAAAATTAAAAGACAAAACGGTAATAAAAAGTAGAAAACCTATAAGACGATTCATGTAGTATGTTTTGATTAAGACCATTAAAATTAAAAAGGTTTCTTTAAACTTGCAATTATTTTTTTCGAAGAACAAAATTTTGGCCTAAATAAACCCTTCGTACTTGTTCGTCAGCCGCTAATTCCTCTGCGGTTCCTGACTTTAGAATACTTCCTTCGAAAAGTAAATACGCCCGATCAGTTATGGAAAGCGTTTCCTGAACATTATGATCGGTGATTAATATTCCAATGTTCCTTTTTCTTAAGTCCGCTACAATGCTTTGAATATCTTCCACAGCGATCGGATCTACTCCTGCGAAGGGCTCATCCAATAAAACAAACTTTGGATTAGTTGCCAAGGCACGGGCAATTTCTGTTCTACGCTTCTCGCCACCTGAAAGTCTATTACCAAGATTTTTTCGCACATGTGTAAGGCTAAATTCTGCCAATAGTTGTTCAAGTTTAGCTTCTCGATCAGCTTTCAACATATCCGTCATTTCCAGAATTG
>JBILNH010000111.1:0-8080 GCA_044375095.1 Crocinitomicaceae bacterium | reverse complement strand
TTTCTTTTCCTAAAATTCAATAAATTCCAATGAAACGCACAAACTGTTGATAAATAACTATCTACCGTTTAAACTATTCAAATAGTAAACATTGTATATTTCCACTAATAATTTAAATTAAAATAATGCTTAAAGGAGACCAGAAACCTTTTTAAACGGGGCAAAGCATTCTGCCTAAGGATGTAAAAAAACCATTATTCAATGAAAACAATTCTATTAACACTTAGTCTATTTATCGGACTACAACTCATCGGTCAAACGAATGCGCAAGTAAACGGGGTTTGGCAATGGCACATGAATGGCAAAGCTTTAAAAGCCGGTGATTTGGGCTATAACCAATACGGCAGCTATTTAGCATTTCAAGTATTCACAGGCGACAATAAAATGTACTTAGTTATGGCGCCAACAATCGATGGTGTGTCCAAAGCGAAATTGCCTGATCAATTAGCGAAGCAATTTGCTGTAAGTGGTGATTTTTCAGTAGAAGGAAACGCTGTTCAAGGTACAATTGACGGCACACCTTTTACCTTTGAATACGATCCGACATCTAAGCGATTGGTCGCTCCAAATCCAGATGTAAAAGTTGAATTAATTTACAAAAAGGTATTCTAATCGGATCTCTCGTTTAGGAAAATAGGCTGCCGAATGGACAGCCTATTTTTTTAACCAACAATACGGTTATATTAACAAACGATGTTCACAATCTTACCAGGCACAACAATCACCTTTTTCGGAGAAGCACCATCTAACCACTTCTGCGCCGCTTCGTTTTTCATCACTTCTTCTTCCACTTGCTTTGCTGATAGGTCACTTGGTAAATCGAGCTTAAAGCGCATCTTACCGTTGAACGAAACCGGATAGCTAACGGTTGACTCGGTCAATTGTTCCGGATCAAAAACTGGAAATGAAGCGGTAGAAACCGTTCCGGAAGTATGGCCTAATTTCACCCACAATTCCTCCGAAATATGCGGCGCATAAGGACTCAACATAACAACCAATGGCTCCAGAATTGACTTATTGTTGCATTTCTGATCCGTCAGCTCATTTACGCAAATCATAAAATTGGAAACGCCTGTATTAAATGAAAAGCGATCAAGATCATCCGACATTTTCTTGATGGTCTTATGCAAGGTCTTTAGTGATTCTTTTGAAGGTTGATCAGAAGTTATGTGCAGATTACCGTCCGCATCGTGAAACAAGCGCCACAATTTTCGCAAGAAGTTATGTACACCGTTGATTCCTTTTGTGTCCCAAGGTTTACTTTGTTCTAATGGGCCGAGGAACATTTCATACATGCGTAATGTATCTGCTCCAAATTTCTCGACAAGTTCATCTGGTGTTTGGACGTTGTACTTTGATTTGGACATTTTCTCCACTTCATGCCCACATGTATAAGATCCATCCGCTTCGCAAATAAATGTGGCCTCAGAAAACTCTGGTCGCCACGATTTAAAGCCTTCCATATCCAATCGGTCATTGTCGACGAGGGATATATCTGCATGAATTGGTGTCACCTCAAACTCGTCTTTTCGGCTGGCAGTGACAAACGTGTTGGAATCTTTAATTCGGTAAACAAAGCTGCTTCGGCCGAGTATCATTCCCTGATTGATCATCTTTTGGAACGGTTCATCAAATGGAATGTAACCCAGATCATTTAGAAATTTCGTCCAAAAGCGCGCATACAATAAATGACCTGTGGCATGTTCCGCGCCGCCAATATACAAATCAACTTGTCCCCAATAAGCTACTTTTTCAGGCGATACAAATACTTCCTCATTTAACGGATCCATGTAACGCAAAAAGTACCAAGAGCTTCCTGCCCAACCGGGCATGGTATTGAATTCCATTCGATCACCTTGGCTAAATTTCCACGCACTTTTTTCTGCTCGAGCCAGCGGTGGTTCACCATCTTCTGTGGGTAAATACGCATCGACAGGTGGAAGTTCGATAGGTAAGTGTTGGTCATCGATCATGAACGGAACTTCATCTTTATAGTAAACCGGAAAAGGTTCTCCCCAGTAGCGTTGTCTTGAAAAAACAGCATCACGTAATCGGTAGTTGATCTTTCCCTTTCCGATTCCTCTTGATTCTATTACCTCAATTGCTTTTTCAATAGCTGCTGTAGCCTTCAATCCGTCTAAAAAATCAGAATTCGCAATTACCGCATCTTTCTCGCTATAAGCCTGTGTAGAAATATCAACATCCGCAAAAATGTTCGGAATTGGTAAGTTAAAATGGCGCGCAAAATCATAATCACGCTGATCGCCACAAGGTACTGCCATTACCGCACCAGTGCCGTATGAAGCCAATACGTAATCGCCAATCCAAATCGCCACAGGTTCACCCGTGAAAGGATGCTCAGCATATGCTCCAGTAAATTGCCCGGAAATGTGTTTGACATCCGCTTGACGGTCGCGTTCAGATTTGAGTGAAGTTTGTTTCTGATAATCCGAAACGGCTGATTTGAATTCCTCAGTAGTTATCGATGTTAGCATTGGATGTTCTGGAGCAAGGACCATAAACGTTACCCCAAAAATGGTGTCAGGTCGGGTAGTAAAGACTTCGATCTTTTCATCCATCCCTTTTACCTTAAACTGAACGGACGCACCTTTCGACTTTCCAATCCAGTTGCGTTGCTGATCTTTAATGGAATCTGTCCAATCCACCGTTTCTAAACCTTGAAGTAAGCGTTCTGCATATGCTTTTATCCGCATGGACCATTGGCGCATAAGTTTTTGTTCTACCGGGTAACCTCCGCGCTCAGACACACCATTTACAACCTCATCGTTGGCCAATACCGTTCCCAACGCAGGACACCAATTCACCCAACTATCCGCGAGATAAGCCAAGCGGTAATGTTGTAAAATTGCTTCTTTTTCTTTTTCTGTATACGTTTTCCACTGATCAGCTGAAAACGTGTCTTCACAGTCATGTGCGGCAGAAACAGTGCTGTTTCCATGTCGTTCAAACTGCTCAATTAACTGTTCTATTCGAAACGCACGCTGTTGTTTATCATCAAAATAGCTATTGAAAAGCTGCTTGAAAATCCACTGCGTCCATTTGTAATATTCTGGCGATGACGTTCTAACCTCCCGATCCCAGTCGTAGCAGAACCCCATTTTATCGAGTTGTTCGCGGTAACGGGCAATGTTTTGTTCGGTGGTGATGGCGGGATGTTGACCAGTTTGTATGGCGTATTGTTCAGCCGGCAATCCGAAAGAATCGTAACCCATTGGGTGAAGTACATTATATCCTTGCAGTCTTTTGTACCGCGCAAAAATATCTGAAGCAATATACCCAAGCGGATGACCAACGTGTAAACCGGCACCGGAGGGATAAGGAAACATGTCCAATACATAATATTTTGGCTTATCCTCCTGTTCAACGACCTTGTAGGTTTTATTCGTTGCCCAATGTGACCGCCACTTGGCTTCTATTTCGCGAAAATTATATTCCATCTGAATTTCAAATCATAAGAGGGGTCAAAGATACAGAATGACAAACAATATTCAGGTCAGGAGGGAAAGACATTCGGTCGAAAAGCGTATTTTTAGATCAATGAATCGTTGGCTGCTTTCCATTTTCACCTTATTGATCGTTTGTATTGTACAACCGGAAATGGTGTTTAGCCAAAGACCAATAACCAAAGATCCTAAAACTGGTTCTTCAATCGCAGTGCGAAAATCAGCATTTAACCGTATCGTTCAACGGGCAGAATTCCTCAAACAGCGCGACATTCTTCAAGCCGACTCATTGGCAAGTGTCCTGATCCAAAAAAGTAAATACCTCGGTCCTACTGAGAAATGTAAAGCGGCTGTTTTTGCTGCTGAAATGGCGGAGGTTAACGGTGATCAATCTACGAGTATTCAATTATTGAAGGAGGTCGCTAACCTAATGAGCCGCAGAAAAGCAGATGCGCTCACTGTAAGGTACAATCAGCAACTGGCGCGAACGAAAACAAGTCAGTTGGCTTATAAAGAGGCTGATGATGTATTGCGTACGACATTGAATGCAGCAAATAGAATACGCAAAAATGCCGCGGTTGCACTTACGTACAATTTACTTGCCATCAACTTCATGCACCAGAATCAAAAGGATTCAGCCTTGTTTTATACAGAAAGGGCCATCCGTTATGCACGAAGAACCTCTCAAAAAGAGGTGCTGGCTGAATGTTTCAATAAACAAGGTCAGATCTACGCGTATTTTGGTCAAATTGACCTGAGTATGGCAAAAAACATCAATGCCCTTCAGATTGCTACCGATTTGAATAACGCCTTCCTAATGGCAAGTTACAACCGTGAATTGGGAATTTCACAACGGTCAATATTAAATTTAGAAGATGCTGAAACCTATTTTAATCGGTCATTGGAAAATGCCAAATCAGTGAATGATCGTAGGCAGATTGGATTGGCCATGATGGGAATTGGTAGTATTTATTACGATCGAAACCGGTTGAAAGACGCCATTCAATTAATTGAACAAGCGAAAAGTAAGTTGTCAAAAGTGGGAGATGGAAACGGCCTGGGGGAAGTGCACAACAACCTCGGATTGATTTACCGCAGGCAACAGCAATACAACCAGGCAGCAAGTAACTTCAACAAGGCGCTGGTGTATTTTGAATCGACAGGAAACCGCGAAAAAATTGCGGCTGTTTACCACAACGTTGGTACGGTTTTCAAGCAGCAAAAGCGCTACGCGAATGCCTTGAATTACCTCAATAGATCGGTGAGTATTCGGAAAGAATTTGGTTCTAAAAATCAGCTGTACTCCACGTATCTGGAAATCGCAAACGTCTATAAAGAGACCGGTAGAATTAGGGAAGCGTTGAACTACCTCGAAAAATACGTGAATTTCACAGATAGCAATTCGGTCCTTCAATCGGCAACGAAATTGGCAGAATTGAACGAATCGTACCAATCGGACCAGCGTGAGCGTTTAATTTCACTTCAGCGAGATTCCATTGATCGGCAGCGGCAGGAAAAAGCGTTAACAGCAACCAAGTTGGAAAACAGTCAACTGAAAAACAACTTTCAAACCTATGTGATCATTGGATTTGTGATCATCGTTATTTTGGCATTGATCATTTTTTATACGATTTGGAGTCAGAATAGAATTAAGCAACAGCAACGTGAGGCGGAAATGTCACAAACCTTGTTGCGGGCGCAGATGAATCCGCATTTTGTCTTTAATGCGATGTCGGTGATCCAGAGTTACATTTACGAAAACGACACGGTGAACTCCTCCAAGTTTCTTGTAAATTTTTCACGTTTGATGCGCTTGATTCTGGAAAACTCATCAAAGGAGTTTATTCCGATAGATACAGAAATAGAAATTCTTCAAAAATACCTTGAGACGCAAAAATTGCGGTTTGAAGAACGCTTTGACTTTCGAATTGACGTAAGTGAGGATATTCTCATCGAGCATGCTGTCATTCCACCTATGATTACGCAGCCGTTTATTGAAAATGCGATAGAGCACGGACAATTACATACAATTGAAGGAGGACGGATAGAAGTTTCGTTCAAAAAAATTGGTAATATGATGGAAATCAGTATTATTGACAACGGAATTGGACGAAAAGGTTCAAAATCAACTAAAAAAAGCAAGGCACATAAAAGCATGGCGATGGCCATCACCAGAGAGCGGATAGAAAACTTGAATAAAAAGTACAAAACAGATGGGCAGTTGATTGTAGAGGATTACGATCAGCAAAAGAATACAGGAACAAAAATAGTAATTTCGTTACCTTACAAAGAGGATAACATCAACACGTTTCAGGCATGAGAAAAGCACTTATCATAGACGATGAAAATCGCACGCGTGAGTTGATTGCAAAAATGATCGATTCGTTTGGGTTTGATTTGGAAACGTTTCCAATTGGAGAAAATGTACAATCCGGAATAGCAGCAATTGAATCTTTGCGCCCAGACATCGTGTTTCTGGACATTCAAATGCCGGATGGAACGGGTTTTGATCTGTTAAAATCAGTTCAAAATATAAACTTCGAGGTTGTATTTATTACCGCACATGAAGAGTTTGCTATTAAGGCAATTAAATTCAGCGCACTCGATTATTTACTTAAGCCGATTGATCCAACCGAATTAAGAGAAGCCACAGAAAAAGCAATGAAGGCCATTGAAGATAAACGTGACGAGCAACAGTTCGAAGCACTTCAAAACAATATTCAGCCAACACAAAAAAAGCGCCTGGTTTTAAAAACGCAAGAAAGTGTGCATGTGGTTGAACTAGAAGAAATCATTCGATGCGAGGCAGACCGCAATTACACTTCTTTCTTTCTAACTGGAGGTAAAAAAATCCTTGTTTCGAAAACACTAAAAGACTACGAAATATTGTTGTCTTCTTTTCATTTTCTGCGCGTACAGCAGTCACACCTCATCAATTTAAATTTTGTGGATCGGTACGACAAAGGCAATGGTGGATCGGTAGTGATGAAAGATGGATCGCAAGTGCCATTATCACCTGCAAAACGCGATATTTTCTTTAAAATACTTGAAACGTTATAAGTCGCATTCATCCGAATAAGGTGTTTATTCATTGATAACCATCGGATGTTCATTGAGTGATTTAATTTTCCCCAAAAGGTTGTAGATTTAAATTAACAATAATGGAGACAGGCTTTCACGAGTTGTTTATGTAACTATTCGATTGGAATTGCTGCTTGGAGAGGCAGCTTTAGTTTGATGATAGAGTATAACAGTTCTTTATTCCGATCGATAGCATAACACACGTGAAATACCCAATACATCCTTCCCGTACTACTTTGGGAGTTTGTTGAAATGCTGTCAGTATAACTTACTGCGCTTGAAAAAGGTTGATGGGGATCAACCTTTTTCATTTTATATACCCTTCAACCTAAATGAAAATCTTCATTATTCTATTGCTACATTTGATGAAATATTCAATTATGCAAAAACTCCTGTTTTTTGGTTTTCTTTTAACCTTCCAGATCACTTTTGCTCAATCCAAAAAAGAGCAAATTGAGTTGCTCACTAAACGCGTTGATAGTTTGAACAGCGTATTAAGTAATGAACGAAATTCAGCAACTCAAAAGACAACTGAATTTAAATCCAACGTTTCGCAATTGCAGAAGGAGATTGGAAAAACACCTTTAGGGTACTGCCCTCTGAAAACGAATGGTATACGGTAGAAAAGAAAGTAACTCGCTTGAACAAAGCAATTGCTACACAACTTCTAACGCTTAACATTAAATCGATGAAATTTGAATAAGAGAAGCGGTAAAGAATAAAGATCTTTACGCTCAGGCTTTTCTGTCAGAATCAAATGAAGCTTCTTTAGGTAATTAACTTCTAGTTGCTTAATGCGCTGTTATGGGCTGGTTTATTACATTAAGCATTTGATTAGATTTTGTATGTCTTCCTGATTTTTTTTCTTTAAATCATTGTCAAGGTAGTCTTCTTTTCCATTACTCTCTGTTCTGTAAAACCTTATAGATTGTACCTTTGATTTGAAGAACTGGTCTATTTGATTTTTAGTAACAGGATAACTAACATTTGTCAAATAACAACTATAGACAGGGGGAATACCAACGGTGGTCTTTTTTGTTCCATTAATGTCATCAGCTGATTTAAGTGTTACCGTTTCTCCATTTTCTAGTAGAAATATTAATTGCGCATTTTTTTTTATGCTGTATGGATCAAAATTCGAATAACTACTTAAAACGTAGTCAAACAGAAAGAAATAAGAATTGTCAATTTTTTTTACGCTAAATTCTCCGGTTGTGAAAAAAGTGCTGATGACTTTTTCAGGTTTTGTGAGTTTTGTGTATTTGCCTGTAAATTTGTCTACTTCGTTTATTTCATATTTACAGTTTTGTGCGTTAATAAAAGTCAACTGACTAAATATTAAAATAAGTGTTAAAGAGAATAGTTTCATTTTGTTTTGATTTTTTCCTTACTCATAAGGCTTTTCGGATTACGCCCCGTTTTTTGAGTGGGCTCTGGACTCCACTTTTGTTTGTCAATTTTACAAAATATTTTTTTAAGAATTATTAAAAGTGTCCTTTGATGGCCCTCTTGTTTGTTCGCTATGCCGGTCTAAC
>JBILNH010000110.1:0-8244 GCA_044375095.1 Crocinitomicaceae bacterium | reverse complement strand
GCCAGATAAACCTGTGAATTGTTTATGAAATTCGGATCTAGCGCCATTCCTAGCAAACCCGACTCCGATTGCTGGTAAACGGATCCTGCCAAATTGAGAATCACGGATTTTACACCCGTTGTGGTGTTTATGCGACTTACAATTCCCTTCCGTTCGGTTGTCCAGATGTGGTTATCGGGTCCATGAATGATTTCCCAAGGAATGTCGAGGCCGGTGATGAGCGTGTCAACCTCCACTTCTGTGTTACCTATCGTGAGTGTTGATTGGCTTCGCCCAACAAAACAGTATAAGGCGATTACAACGAGTAGATTGTATTTCATAGTAATGTCTTTGAGTCGACTTAAAAGTAATGAATTATTGGGAAAAACGAAGTCGAGTTTGTATCGGTGTTTTGCGCCTAGAATCGGAGGATTTGCACCTCGCAGAAGGCACGAAGTGAATCCTGCACAATTTTTACTCTATAAAAGGAACGATTAATGTCATTTTAAAAGTACATAGCATGATTTGAACCTCTTCCCATGCTCTTTTCATTTTTATACAGCGAAATTAACCGGTGGTGCTAAGCGTTGTACATTTTCTAATACACCATCCATTTCCATGTAATTAGAAGCCGAAGAGTACTTCCAATATTCCGGGCGGTTTACATATCCAGCGCGAACAGGGTTCATATGAATGTAATTTAACCTGATCCAGGTGAATTTCTCAGAATACAACTCAATCGCGAAATTTCCGTCTTGCCAAACCTTGTAATTATGTTGTTTCGTATGACTCTCCGCTTCTTTAGCGAGAATAGTCAACATCCATTTCCGTCTACTTTCGCCTTCCTCCTTGATTGAAGCTACAATTTGTTTGCTGGAGAACTTTTTAAAATCGCGAATGACATCATTGAGTTGTATTCCATCATCGCAATTAGCAATTAGATGAAGGTGGTTGGTCATAACAACATATGCGTACACGTTAAGTCCTTTGTGTTGCATGCAATAGCTTAAGGAGTCTACAATTATTTTGGCATAGCGTTCCCGAGTAAAAATATCTACCCAGCCAACAACGGTTAGCGTCATAAAGTATGATCCATTTGGCTTCTTGATCGTATGTTTAATGCCGGATGACATGTTTTTAATTACAGAAAAAAACGTTGGTTTAGTTACTTAAATATAGCGAGTAATAGAGCTACACTTAGAAAGGTTTTGTTTTTTTCAACCAAAATTGAATTCGGCGGCGAAGGGAACTCTGGCAACAGATTTTTACAACAGCACGAGCAGCGGAGGATTTGCAATCCTGCGCAATTTTTTAAAAATCATTGTAAAACGTTTACGGTTTTACAATGAACTCTTTAAATGGAAACTCACTACATTTAAAAGAGTGAAAATTGCGCAGGATTGCAAATCCTCCGCTGCTTTGGTTTGATGTGCAAATCCTCCGCTGCTGTTTCGAGTATTCCCAATCCGCTGCCGCTATTAAATCCGAAATTTCCCGTTCCATCCAAACCTTTCCTCTTCGCACTTGTTCTTTTAAAAAACGCAACACATGGCTTTAAAACGCATTGATCGCCTGGAGATTGAAAAAATGGATCGCATTGCGCGGTTGAACCTCGTCAATAGTTGTACGGGTTACAAGTCGGCCAATCTCATTGCAACCATCAATAACGAGGGGAAAACGAATGTGGCTGTATTTTCAAGTGTGACGCATTTGGGAAGCGATCCGGCAATGATCAGTTTTGTGCTTCGACCAACCACCGTTCCAAGGCATACGTACCAAAACATGAGGGCATATGGCTACTTTTCGGTCAATCACATTACCGCTGAACAGATCGAAGATGCCCACCATACGTCGGCTGCCTATCCGGAAGAAATGAGCGAATTCGATCAGACCAATTTACAGGCCGTTTACCACAACGATTGTCCCGTGCCCTTTGTGAAAGGAAGTCCGGTGAAGCTGTTGTGTAAGTATGTGAACGAATACTTGATTCAGGAAAACGGTTGCCTTCTTGTCGTGGCATCTATTGAAGCGATTTTTTACGAAGAGGAACTACTCACTCCAGACAAATGGCTCCAACTCGACAAAGGAAAGGTCGTTGCCATTAACGGTTTAGATGGTTATGCTTTGCCCGAATTAGTGGAACGATTGCCCTACGCACGAGTCAAAACAAAGTGACAGGAATCGCCACCATTGACTTCTTTTTAAGGTGGTAATAGTATCACATGATAGTATCACTTCAAAAAATCAAACACCTTATGCTTGGTGTAGCGCATGCGTAATCCAATTAGTTGCGAATAAATTTTAGTGTTTCCAATTGTAAGCAGCGGCGTAAATCCATGGCGGTAAAAGAGATCATATTGAAACGTATTTCCTTTTGTGCGCTTGCTTCCGCCCGATACGTGATGGTAAATGGATAGTCCGATTTGTGCCGAAAACTCCCCGAATCCACGTTGACCAATGGCATGCTGGTATTCAGGACCTAAAATTATTCCCAATGCATGGTAATGGCAAAGCGAACCGATCCTGCTCAAATGAACTTTGGTTAGGCGCTTATCAAGTAACACACCTGCATGAACTGCATGGAAAGAAGAAACGGTTGAACGCGCATTGAAAAGTCCGGATTGAGCGGTATAGCGATAGCCTGCGTATGGAAAAACTCCTGGAATTAACATGTGGTGAATTCCGCCGCCAACAGTGTAACTGTTTAACTGATCAAAGGCTTTGGTATCATCTGTACTCACAAATGTGGAACCCGTGAGGTAAATTCCCATGTTGCGTGTGGTACGTTCGTAGTATTGAGCGTATGCATTGAATCCAATGATCAATAGAAAGATGGTTAGTGTTCTCATAGCAAGGGTGTTTGCTTGAATAACGGAATTCAATTGTGATTGTAACAGGTTGGAAGAGTTGAAATGTTCAAGGTTCAAGAGGGTTCAAGGTTGATCTCGGTACGTACCTCTCTTCGTTCGGTCCACTCGATCTGCCTTGAACTTTGAACGCGAAACTTTAAACTTTGAACATTAAACTTTGAACGTGAAGAATGTCTAGAATTTAACGGCTATCGAGTATCCGACCATCCTCGGCTGGCAAGCTTCGGTGGATGTACCGAGATAGCCATGAAACAAAAAAGGGGAACAGCTCGTTCGCCATTCCCCTTTCGTTCAGACCAATAGTTTTAACGCAAACTATGTTTTACTATATGCGTAGTGGTGGTTCCGTTTGAAACCTGAATATAGTACATTCCTGGGGCGGCATTCAAATCTCCGATATGGAAGACATTGTTGCCGTCTTGTATGTTCACCGCCGTGCTGTAAACTGGACGTCCACTTGCATCAGTGATGGTTAATTGACCGTTTCCTTCCATAGTCTCAGTGTATAAGCTTACGTAGAAGCTTTCTGAGCTTGGATTTGGATAGCTCGTGATGTGGTTATTTGAAGTTGCTCCGTTGCAGTTAACGCTAACTGGATCAAACACTTCAAATACGCCATCGTTATCGAATTGCGTCAAGCGGTAGTAAGTTGTACCAGACGCTTTTTCGCTGTCAATCATTTCGTAAGTCAACAATTCAGTTGAGTTTCCTGCTGCTGCTGTTTGACCAAGTACGCTCCAAGTAATGCCATCGCGTGATTTCTCAACTACGTAATGGCTCGTGTTGTGTTCAGAGGCTGTAACCCAAGTCACAGCAATTGAATTATCGTGTTTACAATTCGCCTGGAAGGAAACGAGCTCGATAGGAAGTGGGGCAAATGTGCCAGACGAGGAAATAGCAAATGGTGAGAAACTGGTAATGCTGTTTGTTTCCACAAAATCTGCACCCTCATTCGTTTTACCAATGTTATCCCATAATCCATCTGTTGAAAGGTAATGTGCAATGAAGGCTGATGGCTGAACAAAACCGTTTATTTCTTCAGATAATCCATTCCAATATAATCTTAGTATGACATTACTCCCTCCAATGTTGGTTTCGTTAACCATCCAAGTTCTTTGAACTACAGGCTCGCTCGTTAACGTTCCAACTCCTGTGCCATCCGCTGTTACATTGTCAATTACACGTACAGTAAATATATCTGCTACACCAGTATTTGTTAAAACAGCTCGGTTATAACCACTATTTCCAACCGGGAATGTCACGGCCGAGCCTCCAACGTTTCGACTCAACACCCCTGTTGAAGATGTTTTTACATAACTTGTTGATGATCCGCCAGTTAACGTAGAACCACCCATAATCAAATTGTTTGCCCCAAGTTCAACTAATCCGCTAGTTAAGGTTAATCCTCCTGAAACAGTTACATTATTAGCCAATAGAACATTTCCTAATGCTTTATTCACTATCATAAACGGGAAGGTTTCACCGCCTGCTTTTGTTATCGTTTGGTTACCTGTAGCACCATTAAAGAAGACCGCTCTGTTGTTCGCATAGAAGTTCCCGGTTGTTCGTGTCCAGTTACCACCTACATAGATATCCCCACCAATTTGATTTCCTAAAGAAAGGTCACCGGCAACCGTTACATTTCGTCCAACTGTCAATGAACCTGAAGCGTTTACAGTATTGTAATCCATATATAAATTTGAACCAGCATCAATTGTTAAGTCGCGACGAATAGACAAGTTTGTTGAGAATGCGCCTCCTGTGTTTGGATAGTTAATGGTTGTGTTGTTCGATACTTGAACATCATTTGGATATCCCGCACCTGATGTTGCACTCCATTCTAAATTACGTCCGTATGGACCACCAGTGTTATACTTTAATAATGAACTTGTTCCATAGATTGGTGCATTTGTATTTACCCAAGAACCTGTGTTCATTGTCATGATACCATTTATGGTTGACAATGATGAACCGAAGTTTACACCATTGTTTACATCAACATCGTTGAATGTTGTTGCATTTCCGGATACCGTTGCTGCAGTATTGAACGCCACTTTACCTGTACCTGGTACAAAAGTTCCATTGTTGGTGAAGTTACCGTTAACATTCAATGTACCTGTTGTCATTGTAAGTGTAGCTCCGGATTCAATTACAACATCTTTAGCATTCACTGTTGTTCCTGCTGCTACGGATGGTTGTTGCGTAACGCAAGTTTGATTTACAGGAATAATTGTTCTTGTAGTACTTGAAGGTGCAACGGTTGCAACTGCATATGTACTGCCATTGTGCGCAAACCAGTTTGACGGCGTACTCCAATCTGTGTTTGTGGCACCTCTCCAAATAACATCACCGTTTGTAGCAGTAGATGCTAAAGTAAGTGTATTCACTGTAACTGGAATGGCTGCATTTGCAGGGTCGTTTGAACATCCTGTCGTTTGGTTCGTGTAGTCAATTGAATAGGTCGTCGTTGCTGTTGGTGTCAAACCTGTTTGCGTAAACACGTTTGTTCCAGCTGCACCCATTGCTACTCCATTCGCAAACCATTGCGTAGTATAATTCGCTGGTGGGGTAAAGCGGTAAGCCACAGGTGTTGTAATCGCGGTGGTTTGCGCCAATGCTTGCACACCAATTGTTCCATTACCATTGTTTACACCAACTACCTTGTTTGTTGAACTGTTTGTTGATGACGTAACATGGACTTCTATTACACCTGTAGTTTCATAGAAAATCCCTTGGGTAGTGCTAAAACCTGAGCCAATAGCTTTGACATTTTCGAAACTAATCACAAATCTTCGATTTGGGGCATAACCCTCGGTCCAATATTTTATTGTACCCCCATTTGCACCGGACAAAAGATTATCCATTGCAAGCAAAGCAACCATATTTTTTGGTTCAGTGGTGCTAGGTAAATTTGTAAAAATATAATCAGCAATGTCTGCATTCACAAAAGTTCCAAAAGTTAAATTTCCATTCGTTCCAACATTCAATGTGGTATATGTTGTTCCAAAAAAATCAAATGTGAAACCGATAGGAACATTAGACCATCCTCCATCATCGTAGGCTGAAAAAGTTGAAACTTGAGTTGGCACCGGTGTTCCAACACCAGCTGCGCAAAGCGTTGTTGCAGATGCCGGTGCAGTTCGTGGTGCATGAGGAATTGCAACACTTGAAAAGTTACCAGCAGCCAAACCTGATGTTACATTAACCGCTGTCCCTGTACCTAAACAGAAGCTGTTTGGCGTTGCTGCCATTGTTGCTCCAGGTAATGGATATACCCCAATACTAATCGTAGCTGGAATACTTGGACACGAACCTCCGGTTCCTACAACTTGAATTGCTGAAGTTTGCGTTAAGGTAGCATTGACTGTAGAACCCGTTGCACTGCTCAATGATGGACTACCTTCTAAAGCTGTCCATGCGTATGTTCCAGTTGAGCCTGATGCAGTGATAGCCGTTGTACCCCCAGAACCACAGAATGATGATGTAACAGTATTTACTGCAGGTGCTGCAGGAGAGGAATTGACAGTTAACGCCGCAGACCCTGAACCTAAGGAATTGGCAACAAGAACATTACCCGTCGTACCGTTGGAAGGAACTACTGCCGAAATTGAAGTTGCACTGTTTACGGTATAGGATGCAGCGGCCACCCCATTAAAGGTAACACCTGTTATTCCAGTAAAACCTGAACCCGTAATTGTTACTGTAGCTCCTTGACAAGCAGGCGATGCACTTATGGATGAAATAGATGGAGGGCCGACACATGCAATATTCAACGCAAATCCACCATAATGAAAACTATCATCAGAAGTAAACCGAACAGTTAAAGGACCTGAAGTAGAAGTTATTGTTCCAACGTTGACACCCAATCCAGAGCCTGAATATAACAGTGTTCCTCCAGTTCCAATCCCATTATAAACATAGACGAAATCCCATCCAGATTCAGTGTTAATTGTACCTGTAAGTTGAATAAAATTACCGGCAACTCCAGGATATAGAACTGTATATCCATTCGCAAATGCTGAATAATTTCCACTAGCCCCACCATGATCGTATAATGTTCCAGAACAAGATGTATAAGCATTATTACCCGAAGCTGGAACTATTGCATTCGCAGAATATGTGTAACTAAACGATGACTGAGAACCTCCTGTATTTTCATAGTATTCAAATACTAAATCCGTATTTCCTGTTAAGTAAACAGCAGATGAAGAAGAAGATAAAGTATATGCTTGGTCAACCCAATTATTTATGTGCCAAGTTGCACCACCATCCAAACTCAAACGAACCCCATCGTCTCCACCAACTGTAAATGTATAATAACCAGCCGTGAAATTTTTGGTCATTCTATATCTGATTGCAAATAAATCGGTGTTACTTGAGCAATGAGCAGCTGAAGCACCCGCAGCAATGGTTGTATGCGTTCTGTTGAATTGTTCACTTTCGGTTACAAAGCCTTGGTAGGAATCAAAACCACCAGCAGCAGAACTATTATAAACATAACCAATCCAAGAACCATTTCCGTATGTCGCCGGGTTGCCTGATACTACACAAGCAGCTGCAGTTGTGAAATTATTCGAATTTCCTGTTGCACTTGCAGTCTGATAGGTGTTTCCACTTGTACAATATTCATACACTCTAACCCAATAGGTAGTATTAGTTGCCAAACCGGTAACTGTAACTGGCCCAGATGTTGAACCATTGAAAACACACTGTTGTCCTGATGCATAGACTGTATTGGCAGTAGGATTTGATCCGTTTGTAGGTGCTGTGAATGAATTTGTGGTGTTAATGTAAACTACTCTTCCCGCACCATTGCCATTGGTCCATCCAATACTTGCTGAAGAATTCGTAATTGAACTTGCTATAATTGAGGAAGCTTGTGTTGATGGAGCTGTACAAGGGGCAGTAATGGTAAAACAGTAATCTTCTGTTTCTCCCCATGCATACGCTGTTGTAGTATAATTTGTTGTTGATGGTAACGCCTCAATGTTAATAACACGCATTCTAGTTGTTCCAATTGCAGCTGTTATCGGAACAGAGAACGAGCCAGTTACCGTCTGATTCCCTGAAACAGTTGTTCCTTGGGAATAAACTTGTTCACCTGCATCTAACCAATCACCATCTTGATTCCAATCCACATAGATTTGAAAAAAATTAGTATAAGCTCCTCCACATGAAGTTTGGGTTAAACTAAAATTAGCCGTAGCTCCTTGAGCTGCAGAGGGCCCTGCCACAATGCCTGCATAATTTGAATACCTATTGGTTATTGAACCGGAACCACCAGCTAATGTGGCACATGTAGATGAGTTGTTCATTGAACCAATCGTTACATTTGTTATTTCTTCATCAGCCGTACTTGAAGCAAAGTTTGCAGGATAAGCAACACATTGGCATG
>JBILNH010000014.1:0-28003 GCA_044375095.1 Crocinitomicaceae bacterium | reverse complement strand
TTCATCTACTGTAGATGCAAACGCAATTGGCCTCGGTCCAACAGCGCCTAAAAGATAATGGTGCAATTTCGGCACCGGCAGTTCACTAGGAATGATGGTTTTGAACGTTTTTTCCATTCTGCAAAATTAGCTCGAAAAACGGATGTTTTTGGCAATCGAATGATCAAATTATCCACAATTCAATGAAACAAGAATGAAAAAAAAGGATGTAGATTTTTTCACATTCAAATAAATAAATATCTTTGCACTCCATTTCGATGGAATACGGTTTTAAGCGCAAAACCGATGAATTGAAATAAAATTGCGGATGTGGTGAAATTGGTAGACACGCTAGACTTAGGATCTAGTGCCGAGAGGTGTGCGGGTTCGAGTCCCTCCATCCGCACGAAATGTGGTCTCGTTTTCGTTAGCGGGACCATTTTTGTTTGTAGTAAATGATCATTAAATAGTACACTCATGAATGTAAGTCGTCAGGAAATCGATGCGTTAAATTCCATCTTAACAGTTGAAGTTGCAAAAGAAGATTATGCTGGAAAGGTTAAGTCAACATTGGACAATTACCGTAAAACAGCTAAGATCCCTGGATTCCGTTCGGGTCACGTTCCTGCAGGTTTAATTCAAAAGCAATATGGAAAAGGCGTGTTGGCTGAAGAATTAAATAAATTGGTTAACGACGCATTGAATAATTACATTCAATCTAATGATCTATCGATTTTAGGGAATCCTATTCCAAAGGAGGGAAGTGAAGTGAGGGGAGATTTTGATCAGCCCGATACGTTTTCATTCGATTACGAAATAGGCTTATCTCCAGTAATTGAATTACCTATTTCAAACAAAAGTAAGTTCACTTACCACAAAGTGAAAATTGACGATAAGTTGCTTGATAATCAAATTGATGATTTAAGAAGAAGGTATGGTAAACTTGTCTCAGCAGAAAAAGTGGAAGATAGAGACATGATTCTTGCGCAGTTTGTGGAGTTGAATGAAGATGGTTCGATCAAAGAAGGTGGAATTATGCATTCGTCTACTATTTCAATGGAGTTTGTTGAGGATAAGAAAGTTAAGAAAGAGCTTGTAGGTAAAGGGATTGCTGATAAAGTGAATGTTGACCCTTCAACTGTTTCTCGTGGTGGAAAAGATACGGCTTCAATGTTAGGTATTGACGAGTCAAGATTGCCTGAGATTTCCAATTTGTTTCAGATGACGATTAACGAAATCAAACGAATGGAGTTAGCAGAATTGACGCAAGATTTGTACGATCGTCTTTTCGGTCCTGGAGCAATATCGGATGAAAAAGCTTTGCGTTCTAGGATTGCTGATGATTTATCAAAGATGTTTGCAAATGATTCAGATCGACTTTTAACAAGAGATGTGTACACCGAACTAGTTGACAAGACAAAAGTTGAATTGCCAGATGTATTCCTGAAAAGATGGATCAAACTATCCAATGAAAAACCATTGACAGATGAACAAATTGAGAATGAGTATCCGTCTTATGTCAATGGCTTAAAATGGCAGCTTATTCAAAGCACGATTTTCCGCACAAACGATATCAAGTTAGAGAATCAAGAGGTTATTGAGTTCACAAAAGGCTTATTGGTTAACAATTACGCTCAATATGGAATTCCAGCTCCTGAAGATCAAGAATTAACTTCATCAGCACTTCAGGTGTTAGGTAATAAAGAAGAAGCGAATCGTATCTACGATATGTTAGCTGAGCAAAAGCTAACAGATTACTTTAAAGCAACGGTTAAACTAAGCGAAAAGGAATTGCCTTATGATGATTTTGTTGCGTTGGCAAATCAACAACGATAATAAGTAATTGTAACAACTCTTTTATTTAACGTTGACTAAAGTGTATTTTTATACTTTTGATTCGTAAAACTGCTGCAACTTGTTCATATGCGAGAAAGATTGATTAAACGCTTTTTTTTACTAACTGTTAGTTTAGTTAGTCTAACTCACAACTTTCTTAATGCTCAACCATCAATTGCATTTACCAATAAGGATCCATATTGGATTATGGTTGGGGTATCATGGAACACTGTAAATGATAATGAAGAACACCTTCCAAATTTATTGGACGTAACAGGCTCTTGGAATAGCTTGTTTTATCCTTCGCGACTCTCGTTTGACAAACACATCAAAAAAGGATGGAGTTGGGAAGTCATGTCATCATTCAATAGGTATCAGCCAACGAAAATCGTGAACGATTTAACAGGAAGATCAGGTGTGTTTTTTGCTGTTGATGGTCATGTAAAACACAGTTTCGCACGAAGATTCAACTCTGCTATACTAGATCCGTATGTGGGTGCAGGGATTGGTGTTACTTACCGTAGCCTTGTGAGTCCTGGCATAACTCCGACAGCGAATCTTGCGTTAGGAACAAATATTTGGTTCGATGACAATTTAGGGATTCAACTTCAGGTTATTGGTAAATTAGCTTTAGGTGCAGACATTTACACAGGTCCCAACGATTACGTTCAATACACTGCAGGGTTAGTATACCGAAAAGACAAAGGTAAAAAGCGCAGTACATTCCATAAAAAGAGGCATAAATGGGCTTCGAAACGTAAGAAGAAGAAAAAGAGAAATAATAAGTAATAAGCAATAAGCAATAAGCAATTATTTCATAGTCCTAGCACACTTCTTTTTTAATCTTCAAAATTAGTTATCCCCCAAATTAGTTGACTTGCAAGAAAAATGGAAGCCGCATTTGCATTCCCGCATATTCTTCCAATTGCTTCAATAGTTTATAACTTTCTACCAATTCTGCAGGTAATTTTTGTTGTTCAATTGAAAAGTCGTCATTGTCCTCATCCTCAAATTCTTCCAGAAGTTCAGTAAACTTATCGACCTTTTTTAACGGGTAATATAACACGCGTTTTTCTTGAATTTTGGCTTTTTTTGCTGCATAATGAATCGCGTCATGGAGTCCGCCTAATTGATCAACCAATCCAATGGCCATGGCATCTTTGCCGGTCCACACGCGACCTCGAGCCACTTTGTTCACTTCATCGATTGTCATCCCTCTTCCTTCTGCAACTTTTGATAAAAACTGTGCGTAGATTTTATCGACTTCCTCTTGGATGAAAGACCGCTCTTCATTGGTTAACTTGCGATTAGTTGACATCACAGCGTGTGGATTTGTGGTGGCACGGTCAAATGTAATTCCCAATTTTGAATTGAACATTTTCCCGGTGTATGGGATCATTCCAAAAACACCAATAGAACCAGTTATCGTTAATGGATCAGCAAAGATCGCTTCTGCCGGAGCGGCAATGTAGTAACCACCAGAAGCAGCAACATCACCCATTGAAACAATTACTTTTTTCGATTTATTGGTCAAGTAAACTTCTCGCCAAATTTCATCACTTGCCAACGCACTTCCACCTGGACTATTGATGCGAAAGACGACAGTTTTAATGGATTTATTTTTTCTGACATCCTTAAAAAGCTTACAGATTTGATCGGAAGTCAATTCGTCCCCATCTTTTGATACGCCACCTTCTGCTAAAATGACCGCGATATTCGGACTGTCCGCTTTCGTTAACGCTTGCTTCTGATAAAATTTCTTTTTCGCATATTTTTCGAAAGCCTGTAATGTGAGCTCCTCGTCTGTATCGAGTCCTACTTTTTTAGCCATTAACTCAATAACCTCATCCCTGTAATACACGCCATCCATTAATTCATATGAAACAGCGTCTTCAGCTCGTCGGATAAAAAGGCTATCAGCCATCAGTGAAAGTTTCGTAATTGGAATTTTTCTATCACTTGAAATATCTGAACGGATATCTTCCCACATCGAGGTCAAGTAGCGCTCAATCTGCAAACGACTGGAGTCACTCATGGCTGTTCGGAAAAAAGGTTCTACAGCACTTTTAAAGTCGTTGTTCGATCCTCGAATAATTTCTACTTCTACATCCAGTTTATCTAGTGTACCCTTGAAAAAGGACAGTTCTGCACCTAGACCAGTAAATTCCATTGTAGACGTAGGAAATCCGTACACTTCATCTGCGGCAGATGACACGTAGTATTCTTTTTGGGTAATGACTTCACCAGCGTTGTAAGCCACAACAAACTTGCCTGACTTTTCAAAGTCGTTAATAGCATTTCGTATTTCGCGGGCTGTCGAGTATCCACAATTTAAATCACCAACTTCAAGAAATAGGCCTTTAACTTTTGAATCGTTCTTGGCATTTTCGATTCCAAAGAGAATGTCACTTAGTCCAATTTTTTTAGAAAGGCTGAAGTTCATCGGATCAAAATTGGAGTTGCTTTTTTCACCAATTTCGCCTGACAACGTCATGTGCAAGACCGTATTGTTTTTAATTGCTAGCGGTTTTGGTCCGAATTCTCCAAAGCTTCCGATAATTCCACCAATAATAAGTGAGAAAAACAAAAGACTAATTATTGTCATTATAAAGATTGCGAGGAAACTAGGCCAAAAGATTCGGCCAAAAGAAATTTTATTATCTGCCATGATAGAAATTTTGAACAAAGATAACCGAATGAGATAGCATTTATGACGATTTTATACAGAAGGCGAATACAATTTGTTAAATGGTTAATTTCTTGGTTAAATAAGCCTTTATGAATTGGTCAATTTTAAGAAACTCAGTATATTTCGCATCTAAACATGAACTGTACTATGAAATTATTTAGTTTACTCTGTGCATTTTGTTGCGTAGCTCAGATTTGGTCTCAAGATTACTCAAGGGTAAAGATCAATACAAATGCAGCAGGTCTGGGACAATTAGCCCAACTTGGTGTAGCTGTTGACCATGGTACTTACAAACAAAATACGTTTTTCATATCTGATTTTTCGAAAGAAGAAATTGCCATTATGGAAGAAAATGGGTTTGATTTTGAAATACTTATAAAAGATGTAGAAAAGTACTACGAGGAACATGCGAATGATCCGTCTGGTTTGACTAAAAATGTGTCATGTGGTACGGCATCTGGAGGGATACAAACCCCGACGAATTTTAACAATGGAACAATGGGGGGCTACCTCAAATACAACGAAATGTTAGCGGAGTTGGACGCAATGGTAGCGCAATACCCTAATTTGATTACTGTCAAAGCTCCTATATCTACTTTTTTGACCCATCAGAATAGACCAATTTATTTTGTTAAAATTTCTGATAATCCATCACAGGAGGAGTCAACAGAGCCGAAAGTGCTTTACACTGCGATTCATCATGCACGTGAACCGATGAGCCTCATGGAAACTATTTTTTATATGTGGTATTTATTGGAGAACTATTCTTCCGATGAAGAAATTCAATACTTAGTAAATAACCTACAGCTCTATTTTGTTCCATGTATTAATCCGGACGGCTATGTGCACAACGAAACGACTAATCCGAATGGGGGTGGAATGTGGCGAAAAAACAGACGAAATAACGGAAGTTCTTTTGGAGTCGATTTGAATCGCAATTATTCTTATGGATGGGGAACGACAGGGACAAGCACGAACCCAACTAACGACACCTATTGCGGTCCTTCTGCCTTCTCAGAACCTGAGACCCAAGCGATGCGATGGTTAGTACAAAACAATAATTTTGAAACTGCTTTCAACGCGCATACTTACGCGGAGGATATTCTCTTTCCAATAGGGACTACAAATGCGGAGTTTGCCGATCACCACAATTACTTTCAAGCAGAAACAAATCACATGGTCCAGTTCAATGGCTACACTGCACAAAAAAGTTCGGGATTGTATCCAGCATCAGGTGATTCAGACGATTACATGTATAAGGTGGATATTGGAGTTGGACAGAAGGATACGATTTTCGCACATACTCCTGAAGTAGGAACGGCATTTTGGCAACCTGCAAGTGAAATTGATGCGACGTGTAAAGAAATGCTTTTCCCAAATTTAGTTCTCGCACACATCGCCAGAAAGTATGTGGTTGCTACAGATACTGATCCAAGTAATATCGCTTCGCTAACCGGTAATTTCAATCATTCTGCATACCGATTAGGTCGAGAAAATGGTCCAGTAACAGTATCCATTCAACCATTATTGAATATTGCCAGTGTTGGCGCACCTGTAAATCATAATCTCGCAGTAATGCAGACAGCGAACGGGTCAATTTCGTTTACGCTTAGTCCAACAATTCAAGTAGGGGATGAGATTAAATATATTCTAAAGACAGATAATGGATTATGGGTGAAAAAAGACACCATCACGAAAACATTTGGAGTTTACACACTTCAAGCTTCGGAAGATGCAACTTCTGGGGCTAACTGGGTTTCAAGTGCCACTTGGAATACCACAACAGCGACATTTGTTTCACCAAGCAGGTCGTTTACCGATTCTCCTACTGGTAATTATTCGAACAATGCGAATAAAACATACACATACATTCCTTCCATAAATTTAACGAATGCGATTGCCGCCAAGATAAGTTACTATGCGAAGTGGAACATTGAAGCTGATTATGATTGTGTTCAATTTCAAGTGTCAACCGATAACGGAGCTACTTGGACGTCTCAGTGCACCAATTATACAGTTCCTGGCACTAGTGCTGATGGAAGTGCACAGCCAAATAATATACCGGTTTATGAAGGTGTCCAAACAAGTTGGGTATTGGACGAAGTAAACTTAAGTGATTACCTTGGTCAACTTATTAAGGTTCGTTTTTTAATTCGATCAGATGGTGGTGTTAGTGCTGATGGATTTTACTTTGATGATTTTAAAGTTTATTACAACGAACAAGGTCCGGCAGTATCACCTACAGCTTCATTCACCTCTTCAGTAACAACAGTTTGCGCAGGATCAACTGTGTCGTTCACAGATTTTTCTTCAGGAATACCAACCAGTTGGTCATGGAATTTTGGAGATAATAGTGCGTTTGGTGCGGATCAAAATCCAACACACACATATTCAACACCTGGGACTTATCAAGTTACCTTAGTTGTAACGAATTCGGTTGGTTCTGATTCATTCACATTGAGCGCACCAATCACCGTTTTACCAAATCCAACCGTTTCCTTGAGTGTTGACGATCCAAATCAAGTGATTTGTATACAAAATGGACCTGTAAATTTAACCACATCACCAGGCAATACATCATTAACAGGTAACGGAGTTGTAGGTGCACAATTTGACCCAGCAATTGCGGGAATTGGCCAACATGTCGTTACAGCAACTTTTACAGATGCAAATGGGTGTGTCGGATCTTCTAGTGTAACAATTTTAGTTGAGGCATGTGCATCGGTAGATCAGTTGTTATATACTGGGTTGAAAATTGTGCCTAATCCAACGAATGGAATAATCAACGTGAGTGGTTTAGAAGCGGGTCGGAAAATTTCTATTGTTGACTTTAACGGAAGAATTGTGTGGGAAACGGTATGTGAGAGTGAAACTGAAGAGATTAATATCCAACATGTCGCTGATGGGATGTATTATATACAAGCCGAAGTTAATGGTCAGGCTGGACGATTTAAGTTGATTAAATTTTAATTGAATTAATTAGTTATTTAAAAGGGTTAGTTGGTTGTCAGCTAACCCTTTTTGTTATCCATTATTCTTGAAATGACTCGTACCAATTGAAATGCCTCTGTACAATTGATGTTCGATTGGTCTGAATAAATTCTAAAAATGATTTCGCTGCTGGTGAAAATCGTTTATTTGGTAACCAGATTAATTGCCACTCGGTTGTGATAGGAAGTCCTGCGGTTGGAATAATTTTCAATTGACCAAGAGCAAGTTCGTTGCGGATACCAATTAATGGCATTACAGAACACCCTAATCCCGCTACAATAGCCTGTTTTACGGCTTCGTTTGATGTAAGTTCTATTTGACTTTGAGGCAGTTCATATTGATATTCACTTAAAAATGCTTCCATAATACTTCGTGTTCCAGATCCTTTTTCACGCATGAGGTAACGTGTAACTTGAGCTGTCTCTTCAGCTTTTTCAGCAAGATTATTGCCTTTACTAACCATGAATAGCTGATTTTTTAACAATGAGATTGATTCCACAGATAGGCCATTAGGCACAATAGATACAAGGGCAAAATCCACTTTGTTATCCAATAAACTTTCAATGACTTGACTTTTATTAGTCACATCCATCTGAAGTTCTAATGATGGATGCAGTTGTAAGAAATCGCCCAGAAAATATGGAATGACATACTTACCAGTCGATACAACAGAAAACCTCAGCCTACCAGTTAGATTGCCTTTGTACTTAGCCATTTCATAATTGAGTAGGTGCACCTCATTTAAAATGCGTTTGCACGATTCAGCGACCTCTTTACCAAAGTCAGTCACATATAATCTTCTACCGATAATCTCTGTCAATGGAATATCAAATTGATCTTGGAAATTTTTAAGTTGTATAGATACGGCTGGTTGAGATAAATGAAGTTCTTCTGCAGCTTTTGTAATACTCTGTGTTTCGGTTATTTTAAGATAAACCTGCAATTGGTGAAGGGTGTAATTCATAATATATGTTTATGTATTTCATCAATAAAATAAATAAAAATAAATGAAATATATCCTTCAATTTTGCCAAAAATTAAGCTCATGTTTTTAATCGATGGTGTTTATACTGCCAAACAAGCGCAAGCTGTGTTGCTTCCGTTAATACGGCATAAAATACATTACCATGAATTGGCAATGTTCTCAAATGAGGTAAAGGATATTGATAGAAACGCTTACCATAAACAGCGGTTAATTGAATTAAATCAGCTACGAGAATCAATTAAAGAAGAAATTGATTTTGCAAAAAAAACAGGTTTGCTGCTTACTGTGAAGTGCGAATTAAATATTTCATTAGAATCAGGTAATTCAATAGAAGACGAGAATAACATCAACAACGAAAAAGGGGATTAATCGTGGTTTGGACTGATAAGACGGCGGTCGTATGTACAATGCATGGAAAAGAAACGGTTATTAAACCTGCTCTTCATTCCCTTGGTTTAAATTGGATTTCTGCAAATTTTGACACCGATCAATTTGGAACTTTTTCTACTGAGGTTGCACGCGTTAATTCCCCTCTAGAAACAGCCAGAAAGAAATGTCAATTAGCTTTCGATAATACAGATGCTACCATAGCAATTGCTTCCGAGGGTTCGTTCGGTCCTCATCCGATGATCCCGTTTTTACCAATTAACGAAGAGATTATTCTTTTCTCAGATCGGGAGCGGGACATAGAGATTTCAATAAGTTCTTTAAGTACAGAAACCAATTTTTCATCAAAATACTGCACAACTTGGGAGGATGTTGAATCATTCGCTAAACATGTTGGCTTTCCAACTCATGGTTTAATCCTCAAGGCAGATGGAGTAACGAAAGTTCACAAGGGCATTAATAACCCTGATCTTCTTCAAGCGCTTTTTGAACAAGTAATGAAGACCTCAAATGGTTTCACGTTAGAAACGGATATGCGTGCGATGTTCAATCCGACGAGAATGAAGCACATTTATTTGGCAGCTGAAAAATTGAGTTCAAGACTTCTTTCTTGTTGTCCAAGCTGTCATAAACCTGGATTTGGAGAAGAACGTGTTGAAAGTGGTTTGCCATGCGCGCTATGCGGATTGCCAACAGATTCCATACTTTTAAAAGAGGTTACTTGTGTACATTGCCAACATCAGTCCATTACTACCTTTCCAAATGGGAAGGAACATGAAGATCCTCAGTTCTGTTCTTATTGCAATCCTTGATAAATGGCTAGAATCACGCAAGATATTGAAGAGGCGATCACCGCTTTGAAAGATAACCTGCCAGTTGCTGTCCCAACTGAAACGGTTTACGGTTTGGCTGCAAACGCTTTAAACGATGATGCAGTGAAAAGTGTATTTGAGGCAAAGCAACGTCCAGCAGATCACCCGTTAATCGTTCATATTGGAAAAAGAAATGACCTATATAATTGGACAGAAGATGTGCCTCAACAGGCGAAACGACTAATCGATGTGTTTTGGCCAGGACCGTTAACGCTTGTTCTTCCAAAGAAGTCTACGGTTTCAAAATTAATTACCGGCGGACTTGATACCGTTGCAGTGCGCATGCCAAATCACCCGATATTGAGTAACTTATTGTCCAGAATAGATTTTGCATTGGTAGCGCCTAGTGCTAACGCATTTACACATATAAGTCCAACGTGTGCGGAGCATGTTGTCCGTTCATTAAATGACCGAATTCCACTTGTGTTAGACGGAGGACAATGTACTGTTGGAATTGAATCAACTATTGTAGCGTTTAATGGTGACAAGCCAATCATATTAAGGCATGGTGCGATTTCAATAGAAGAAATAACGGCAGTAATAGGAGAAGTTGAAGTGACTACTGCTCCCACAAAAGAATTGCGCGCTCCAGGTATGCATCACGTTCATTATGCCCCGCGAACCATTTGCTACCGGGTTGACCAGTTAAATAGTTCGGATCTTCCGTCCGATAAGAAAATGGGTATTATTACGCTGTTGCCTCAGGTTGATTTCCATCCAAACGCTTCGTATCGTGCGCTTAGTCATAAAGGTGATTTGAAGCAAGCAGCACGTCATCTTTACCAATTTCTGCACGAATTGGATCAATTAGAACTGGACATGATCATTATTGAACGTGTTGAAAATAAAAATCAAGGAAAAGCACTTAATGACCGTATAAATAGGGCAAGTCAACCGTATCCTTTTAATCACTAAGAAAAATGAATCTTCAACTTATTTTAGAGAACCTTACCAACCCAGCATTATTGTTTTTTGTGCTTGGAATTTTGGCTGTCCGTTTAAAATCAGACTTAGAAATCCCTTCCAACTCATCGAAATTCATTTCGCTTTATTTATTGTTTGCGATTGGATTTAAGGGCGGCCAGGAGTTAGCGCATGCTCAAATAGGATGGCAAGTAGTTCTTATTGCGCTGTTCGGCATGGCAATGGCCACGTGTATTCCGTTGTATTCCTTTTTTATTCTTAAACGCAAAATGAGCATTGAAAATGCAGGGGCAATTGCTGCTGCATACGGATCAGTGAGTGCAGTCACCTTTATAACTTCAGCCGAATTTCTGGAATTTAAAGCGATGGAATTTGGCGGTCACATGGTGGCGGTAATGGCATTAATGGAGGTCCCAGCTATTGTAGTTGGCGTCTTACTCATCAAATTCTTTAGTCAAGGTGAAAATCAACCGGCTATGTCTATGAGATCGATTGTTCATCATGCATTGACAAACGGAAGTGTCTTACTCATTGTTGGAAGTTTAGTTATTGGTTATTTGGCAAGCGATGAACAAGCCATGGGCATAAAACCATTTACGACAGATTTATTTAAAGGCTTTATGGCACTTTTCTTACTCGATATGGGAATTTCAAGTGGAAAGAAAATAAAGGATTTTATTCAGCTAGGTTGGTTTCCTTTGGTAATGGCAATTGCCTTTCCTTTGGTGAATGGTATTGTGATTGCCTGGTTGAGCCAATTTGTCACGCACGATATTGGTGATCGGTTCATGTTAAGTATTTTGGCCGCAAGTGCAAGTTATATAGCCGTTCCAGCTGCCATGAAAATTGCGGTACCCAAAGCGAATAATGGAATTTTCATCCCTATGGCATTAGCTATCACATTCCCATTTAATATTACACTTGGCATGCCTCTTTATTTTTGGCTGTGCTCCGTGTGGTAACATCTACCCGTGCATGGTTTCAGTTTTGCCATATTTTTCCATCAATGACGCTTCAAATGCAAGAAATTCTTGCCACCGTGCATCTACATCAATTCCTTCCGCGTATTTTCGTGCGAAGCTGAGAAAAGTGGTGTAATGGCGAGCTTCACTTTCCATTAGCGATCTGTAAAATTCGCGCAAGTCGTCATCGTTGATTTCCTCAGATAATAATTTAAATCGTTCACAACTGCGTGCTTCAATCATAGCAGCAAATAACATCTGATTTACAAAATGACTCGCTTTAGGTCCGCCACTTTTGTTTTTTCGAAGGTATTCGGCTAAGTCATTTACATAAGGGTCTTTTCGCTCAAAACCAAGATTCATTCCTCGTTCCATCATTTTTTGATGCACCATTCCAAAGTGTTCCATCTCCTCCTGGCTAATAGCCACCATGGCCTCAACAAGATCCGGGAAATGGGGATACTGAATGATCATTGAAATGGCGTTACTCGCTGCCTTTTGTTCACAATAGGCGTGATCAGTAAGAATTTCTTCGATGTTTCGTTCAACGATATTCACCCATCTTGGGTCGGTTGGTAATTTCAAGCCTAACATAAAAAGCTTCTTTTGTTTTTACAAAGTTAATGGTTCAACCAACAAGGCTAATTAGAGATTGCTTATTTTTGAACTAACGACCATAAACAGTATGAAAAATATACTTTTTCTTTTAGCATCAATTGTTGTATTGAACGCTTCAGCTCAGCAGAAACAATCCCCAAAACTTGTTGTTGGAATTGTTGTTGATCAAATGTGTTACGATTACCTCTACCGTTATTCTGGTAAATTCTCGAAAGGTGGATTTAAACGATTAATGAAAAACGGGGCAAATTGCCGCAATACACATTACAACTATGTGCCAACATACACAGGACCTGGACATGCGTCTATTTACACCGGTACAACTCCTGCAAATCATGGTATTGTAGCAAATGATTGGATTGATCGGGTAAGTGGTGCTTCGGTCAATTGTGTTCAAGACGATCAAATGAAAACAGTTGGTTCAACCTCAACCGGAGGTCAATGTTCGCCACATTTTTTGAAGACACATACGGTTACAGATCAATTAAAAATGACCTATCCAACAGCGAAAGTAATTTCGATGTCGATCAAAGACCGGGGGGCAATTCTTCCTGCGGGACATTTAAGTGATGGATCATATTGGTACGATTATTCATCAGGTCAATTTATTACGAGTTCTTTTTTTAAGCCTGATTTACCGAGTTGGGTTAAGCAGTTTAATGAAACGAACTACGTTAAAGCGTCAATGGAGAAGACTTGGGAGCCACTTCTTTCAATTGAACAGTATACTGAGAGTCAGCCCGATAATTCACCATATGAGCAACGTATTGGTGGGAAAACATCTCCAACATTCCCATACAATTTAAAGGAAATGAGTAAGGTTGTGAGCCCGTTTGAATTGTTTACCGTTACGCCATTTTCGAATACGTACTTGGCAGATTTTGCTTTGCGATCGATTACAGCTGAAAACCTTGGTCAAGACAATCAAACCGACATGTTGTGCGTGAGTTTCTCAACACCAGATATAGCTGGGCATGCATTTGGTCCTTATTCTGTTGAAATCGAGGATATTTATTTGCGGTTAGATTTAGAGATTGAACGTATGCTTAATTACCTCGATAAAGAAATTGGCAAAAAGGATTACGTATTTTTCGTAACAGCGGATCATGCAGTTGTGCCTGTTCCGCAGCACCTTGTAGATCAAAAATTACCGGGAGGGTATTTTTACTTGAATGACCGACTAAATAGTCTACGTAAGTCTATTTCGCAAGCCTTCGGTGCAGATTTGTTTATAGGAGAAGATAACCTGAATATTTACCTTGACCGACCAAAAATGGACTCACTTGGTATATTCCCAAGAGAAGTTCAATTGTTTGTTGCAGATGTAATTCGCAATTGGGATGGTGTAAAAGCGGTTTACACTGCAGATGAGTTATTGTCATTTTCAGTGGATGAAGAATGGAAAGACATGATTAAAAATGGGTATGATTATAAACGAAGTGGCGATGTGATTTTTATTCTCGAATCTGGGTATTTACCAAAATCTGTTGAATCAGAAGCGTCCAAAAGAGGCACAAGTCATGGTTCGGCATTTAATTACGATACGCAAGTTCCTTTATTGTGGTATGGAAAACAAATAAAGCCACAGTCTATTCACCGTAGAATTGAAATTACCGATATCGCTGCTACATTGAGCCAGCTCTTTTTTATTCAGCGAAACGGTTCGATGACTGGTCAACCAATTATCGAGCTTTTACAGGACTGAAGTAGGTGAAAAATTTCTTTCCAATTTCCAAGACAAGAAGTAAACTAATTCCCCCAATAAGCGAGATAATTAAATGACTCCATCCAGGAGATTTCATGCTAAATAGTTGAGCGATTGATGGCGTATTGAGAATAATTACTATCGCAATAAGTGCTGTAGAAATCAGCAGTTTCATTCGCCAGTTATGGCTAAATAACGTAGCATAAAAGAACTTAGTTCTTGATAATTTAGAGATAATGAGTGCAATATTACCAATGATCAACGCAGAAAAGGTAATCGCTCTGCATTCCTCTTCAGAATGGCCTTCATTTAGGGAGATTAAATAGACGCAAAAGACCATCGCAAAAAGAAAGAATCCATGTAATGAACTCCGGAGTACGGCATTCATACCAAAGAAACGATGAGCTGGATTTCGGGGTGGCCTATTCATTATGCCTTCCTCTTCTTCCTCCGATTCAAATACCACAGCGCAAACGGGATCAATAATAAATTCTAAAAAAACAATATGTAAGGGAAGAAGAAATACTGGTAGAGCAGGAATAAATGCCGGTAGTAATGTCAATCCAATGATTGGTATATGTACAGCAATAATATATGACATGGCTTTTTGCAAGTTGTCAAATAGTTTCCTTCCCATCCGAATGGCTGAAACAATAGAACTGAAATTATCGTCAAGAAGGACGATTGATGAGGCTTCTCGCGCTACATCTGTTCCTTTTTGTCCCATAGCAATACCTATATGAGCGGCTTTTAATGCAGGTGCATCATTAACCCCATCACCGGTCATAGCTACAATTTCACCATTTTCCTTTAATGCTTCAACGATCCGCAGTTTTTGGTCAGGTTTGATGCGTGCAAGGATAGAGGTAGAAGATAGTTTACTTCGTAATTCCATGTCATTCATTGTATTCAGTTCGTCTCCTGTAATGATCGTTGAGGTGGCAAGGCCAATTTGCTTACCAATAGAACGAGCGGTTTCAGGAAAATCACCAGTTATCATGATGACCTTCACGCCCGCCGAAAGGCATTGCGTGATGGCTTCGGGGACTTCAGGTCGAATGGGATCGGCAAGTGCAAGAAAACCTTCAAAAGTAAATGGGATAAGAGTTAGCTCTTTCGAGATTTCGGATTCCTCAATTCGCGCAGAGGCAAGTGCAATAATCCGGTAACCTTCAGCTGCTTTTTCTTCCAGGATTGAAGACAGCTTGCTGCGACTAATTGAATCGAGCTTGCATTGATTGAAAATTTGTTCAGGAGCACCTTTGGAGGCAATAAGCACCATGTTATCTGGTAGTTGATAAAATGATGTAACCGCCATATATTTATGGGAAAATGGCAATGTTTTCAGGCATTGCAACCTCGTTGTTTCATCAGTCAGGTCATTAGTAGCCCGTATTACAGCTAAATCCATCGGGTCATTCCCCGTTGAAGTGGTAGCTAATCGACCAATAGTGAGTGCATGCTTAAATTCGATTATGGCTTCGTTGATGTCAGCCCATTTTCCATTATGCCAAACTTCTTCGACGTGCATTTTATTTTGAGTGATCGTCCCTGTTTTATCACTACAAAGTACTGTTGAAGAACCTAACGTTTCAATTGCAGAGGATTTTCGGGTTAACACATTTTTCTTCGACATACGCCAAGCGCCTAATGCAAGAAAAACAGTCAGTACCAATGGGAATTCCTCCGGCAATATGGCCATTGCAGCAGATAAACCTGAAAGAATAGACGAAATAATGTCACCACGTGTAAAGTAAAAGAGCACCATGACTGACAAACACAGCAGCAAACCAATGATCCCGATTTGCCGAATAAAAACAGCCATTTCTTTTTGTAGCGGCGTAGTTTCTTCTTGAATCTTACTGAGCGATTGCCCTATTTTCCCGTATTGCGTCGAACTTCCAATTGAGTTAACCAACATCATGCACGATCCTTGCGTAACTAATGTAGCTGCCTTGAGTTCGTTTTGGTTTTCTGTTTTTGTACGTATGACAGGAATAGATTCCCCGGTTAACATAGATTCGTCGACGTGTATAGCAGAGCCGTCAATAAGAATGCCATCAGCAGGAATTCGGTCACCTTCGTTCAGAATAATGATGTCGTTAGGTACGACCTCTCGTCCTGGTATTCTAATGTGTTCTCTATTTCTCAAAACCATAGCCCTAGGTGAAGCCAATTGCTTAAGGGCTTCAAGGGCTTGTTGTGTTTTTCGATGTTGGAAAATTGTCATCCCAATCATAATAAGAATGGTAGACAATAATACGATTCCTTCCCGGTAATCACCAAGTATGACATACAGTACCCCGCAGGCAAGCAGCAACAGAAACATGGGCTCTTTGAATACCTCAATTACGATCGTAAAAAGAGTTTTATTCTTGGTTTTTTCTAGTTCGTTGAAGCCGTATTTTTCGCGTTGTTTTTCAACTTGTTGCGATGACAGTCCATTTTCTAAATCCATTGGGTAGGTTCTTGCTGCAAATTACGGCGTTTTTTTTGAATTATGGAACTGTTGAAAACTTCGTTGATAACCAATGTAATACCAATCGTCCACAGCATGATCACTTCTTTATTTTTGTAAATAGCAAACAACAACAAACTATTTTCAATGCTCAGCACTATTCTGAAACGAAAATTATCTGACGATCAAGTGGCGAATATTTTTATTAACGCCATATTTGATACGGTGGATAATGGTTTTAAAGAAGTTGCTCAGATGATAAATGAAGATGTGGCTTTTGTATCTTCGCCTGAAATAGCAGAAAACCAGAATGGAGAATTTGGATTAATTGTGATTGTTGGAAACCTTTCTTTTTTAGAAAGCACCTTTGATCCCGAGCAAGCAGGTCGCGTTGAAAAACTCGTTTTTGATAAACTGGCAAAGATTTACGACATGTCAGTTGCGGATTTTACCAAATTGATTCGTGATTACCAGTCCTTTATTAGTCGTGTAAATCACCCGTCGAAAAACATGATTTACGGTATGTCAAAAGCGCTATTTTTTAAATACAGCTTAAACGACTTTCAGGATGAATACTTTAAGCGAATGCAAGCGCCAAATCCTCTTTTCTTAAAACGAATGGATGAGGTGATGTCCAATTTTATTTGGAATTGGGACGCGTTTTTCAAGAAATACCGTTTATCGAACTAGTTTCTTTCCACCAAAAACCAGTTATTGAGTAGTTCTTTTCGGTTGTAAATCATTTCCTTTTTTGTTTCCCAATCAATAACAGTGTACCCCGCATATTTGCATACGCCATGACCTGCTGCAGTATCCCATTCCATTGTAGGTGCAAATCGTGGGTAACAATCTGCTGAACCCTCGGCTACCATACATAACTTTAGGGAAGATCCTTTGGATAGCGTTTCAATCTGCCCGTGTTGTTTTTCTTTTTCCATTATGAAATCGGCCGTTTCTTTCGATAAATGCGATCTACTAGCAACTACCGTGTAGATTTTTCGATCTGATTTATTTGGAAGTTTATATTTCGGATCAATCGAAAAATGTGGTGTTTGATTCGATATTAAGTATGAAAATGAACCGTATTTTTTCGCACCCCAAAAAAGCAATCCTGAAACGGGTACATAAACAATTCCAAGAATGGGGATTTGGTTTTCAATTAGCGCAATATTCACCGTGAATTCGCCATTCCTTTTAATGAATTCTTTAGTGCCATCAATTGGATCAACAATCCAAAGTAAAGGCCATTTATTCCGCTCTTCGTAGGCTATTGTCGCTCCTTCCTCTGATAGAATTGGGATACCTGTTTCAATTAACCTCTTTATTATTATGTCATGCGAGAGGATATCTGCCTTCGTTAACGGCGAGTCGTCAGCTTTTGATACAATGCCAAATTCTTCGGAATTGTAAACCTCTAGAATTCCATTCCCGGCCTCTATTGCAGTTGAAATGGCTAATTGAATTAGTTGGTCGTTCATCATACAATCATTCCTGCTGCCACAGTTTCATTGGTAGCGTCATCAATTAATATAAAATTCCCTGTGTGTCTATTGTCTCTGTACGCATCAATCATTAGTGGTTTTGCTGTTTTAATGCGGATTCTACCAATGGCATTCATGGTTAAATTCAATTTTTCCGTTGATCGCTCTAGGGTTTCCATGTCTATGGTATAGACAACAGATTGAACTATGGCTTTGGTTGAATTTGAGGTATGCATGATGCTATATTTACCTCCAACTTGAGCAGGCTGACTGGATAGCCAACAAATCATTGCATCGAAGTTTTGTGTTTGTTCTGGTAAATTATTCCGCCTTACAATCATGTCACCTCGACTGACATCAATATCGTCCTCTATCGTAACCGTAACTGACATCGGTGCGAACGCTTCCGAAAGCTCCTGATTATGAAGTTGAATTGATTTAATTTTGGATTGTAAGCCACTTGGTAAAATGGTTATTTCGTCTCCAGGACGTAAAATACCGCTCATCAATCGACCGGCATAACCGCGATAATCTCTATATGTTGTTGATTGCGGGCGAATAATTGTTTGAACGGGAAAACGGGCGTCAGTTTTGTTATAGTCAGACGATATATGCAGATTTTCCAATTCGTCCAATAAAGGAGCTCCGGTGTACCATGTCATAATCTTGGATGTATTGACCACATTGTCACCATTCAATGCGCTAATCGGAATGAAACGAATGTCTTTAATGACCAATTTTGACGCAACAGCTTCGAATTCTTCTACTATTCTTGAATACACTTCCTGGCTATATTCAACAAGATCCATTTTGTTTACGCAAACAATTAAATGAGGAATATGTAGTAAAGAAGCGATAAACGAATGTTGCCTGGTTTGTTCGGTTACACCTTTTCTTGCGTCTATAAGGACAATTGCGGCATTAGCAGTAGATGCGCCAGTCACCATGTTTCGCGTGTATTGTATATGACCAGGCGTATCAGCAATAATGAATTTACGTTTTGGAGTGGTAAAGTAGCGGTAAGCCACATCAATGGTAATTCCTTGTTCCCTTTCGTCCTTTAAACCGTCCGTGAAAAGTGCTAAGTCCACACCGTCAATACCTCGACGTTTACTAGTAGTTGCGACTGCTTGAAGCTGATCTTCAAAAATGGATTTTGAGTCATAAAGCAGTCTCCCGATAAGTGTACTTTTTCCATCATCTACGTTGCCAGCAGTGGTGAATCGAAGCAATTGATTGGTTGAAATCTCCATTTCGTTTGTTTAAAAATAACCTTGTTTTTTCCGATCTTCCATTGACGTTTCTGAACGTTTATCGTCAGCGCGATTTCCCCTTTCAGTTTGGCGCATCGATGCCACTTCCAGTGCAATTGATTCTAAAGAATCTGCCGTTGATTCAATTCCGCCTGTTATGGTTATGTCACCAAGTGTTCGAAACCGTATTTTTTTCGCGAATACTTTTTCATTTTCTTCTAGCACAATGAATTCCGAAACAGGGATCCATGATTCATTCCGCCAAACTACTTCTCGGTCATGTGCAAAATAGAGACTTGGGATTTGAATATTTTCTTTAAGAATGTAATTCCATACATCCATTTCTGTCCAATTGCTAATCGGAAAAACACGGAAATGTTCGCCTTTATGGTAATTCCCATTAAATAAGTTCCACAGCTCAGGTCGTTGGTTCTTTGGGTCCCATTGACCGAAATCATCGCGGTGAGAAAAAAAACGTTCTTTTGCTCTGGCTTTTTCTTCATCTCTGCGTCCGCCGCCAATTGCGCAGTCGATTTGTTCTCTTTCGATCGTGTCCAGTAAGGTAGTTATTTGAAGCTCATTACGGGAGGCATGTTTTCCTTGTTCCTCTCGAACTTTCCCTTGGTTTATTGACTCTTGAACTGATCCAACAATTAATTCAAGTCCCAATTCAGCGACTAATTGATCCCTGAAAATCATGGTTTCAGAAAAATTATGTCCCGTATCAACATGTAACAGAGGAAATGGAATTTTAGCCGGAAAGAATGCTTTCTTAGCCAAATGAGTAACTACTATAGAATCTTTTCCACCTGAAAATAAAATGACAGGGCGTTGAAATTGAGCGACAACTTCCCTTAAGACAAAAATTGCTTCAGCTTCAAGTTCTTCGAGGTAATTGAGGTAAAACTTAGTCATTTCAATTGATTTTTTTGAGCACCATTTCTTCAAGAGTTTTGACGATCTCGTCTGTTGAAGTATTGCTGGTATCGATGCTAATATCTGGATTTAAGGGAGTTTCATATGGTGAACTGACTCCCGTGAAATCAGGAATTGTGCCTTCAAGCGCTTTTTTGTAGAGACCTTTCGGATCACGTTCTGCACAAATTTCTAGTGGAGTTGAAACAAACACCTCTACAAATTTATCTGATCCAACAATGTATTTAATCATTTCGCGATCAGCTTCGAAAGGGGAGATGAACGCTGCTAAAACAACTACGCCTGCTTGATTCATCAATTTAGCTACCTCGGCTATGCGCCTTAAATTTTCGGATCGGTCGTTTTTATCAAAGCCAAGATTATTGTTCAATCCCAGACGTATACCATCACCATCTAACGTGAAGACTTGAATTCCTTTTGAAAATAATTTTTCTTCAAGTGCAAAAGCTAATGTTGATTTCCCACTACCGGAAAGTCCAGTAAACCAAACGACACAGGTGTCATGACCATTTCGAGTTGCGCGGTCGAAAGGCGTTATTTGTCCATCATGCTTAGTTAGATTGTCAGCATTCAACTCTCTTCGTTTTTTCTTCTATTTATTAAGCCAAAATTGCTTTTGTACCATATTCGTTCATGCACGTAGTACAACCCCATTTTCGTAATGAGTTCTAATCCACCGACCGATAAACCAATTTTGATATCACCTGAAACTAACCAGCCTAACAGCATGGTATCAACTGTACCAACAATTCTCCAAGTAATGGTTTTGGCTATATGTCGTTTTACCGATGGATCCATTCGAATTCGAAGTTAACAAAATACAGCTAAATCGGATTTAATTACCTGTCATGTTGACGTAAACCACTTTTTTTGTTTCAAAAAAATCGGTTGTAAAAATAGGATGTAGCTCAAATTGCCTTATCGGTCGCTTGACAGATGAAAGCTCTTCAGTTAAGTCCCCGCCTTTGAGGTAAAGAACGCCATTAGGCAGGGCATGTATTGATTTAGAAGCGAATTTAGTGTGTGTCCATTTAAGGAAATCGGGCATTTGGGTAACTGCTCGACTAACAATAAAGTCAAATTTACCTTTAATTTTTTCTGCACGTTCGTGAATAGCAGTCACATTCGTTAATCCTAATTCGTCGGCAACAGCTTGCACTACTTTAATTTTTTTACCGATCGAATCCACAAGTGTGAAATGGGTTTCAGGAAATAAAATCGCAAGGGGTATACCCGGAAAACCACCACCTGTTCCAATATCTAACACACGTGATGTGGGAAGAAAAGGTTGAATTTTCGCAATGCCCAGAGAATGAAGCACATGACGTTCATAAAAGTTCGACATGTCTTTACGAGAAATGACATTTATTTGCTCATTCCAGAAAATGTAGAGCGGAAAAAGTTGATTGAGTTGACCTAGCTGCTTTTCTGTTAACTCCGGAAAATACCTGGTGATAAGATTGAAATCACTTGAATTAGACTCGGTCATTGTGTAAAATCAAATACTGTCTTTTGTTTTTTCCATCATATTCGCGAGGAAATCACGAGCCCTGAACAATTGTGCTTTCACAGTACCAAGTGGCAGATTCAATTCCTCTGCGATTTCTTCGTAGCTCAATTCTTCGAAGTAGCGTTTTTCAACGAGTTCTCTGTAGCGCGGTTTTAATTTGCTCACAAGCATGCGCATGTGCACCACTTTCTGTCCATGTATAACAGTTTCCTCTGGATTTTTTCCGCTTGAACGGGCGTCAATGTAGAGCACTTCACCGTCTTCGTTTGTGAAGCCACTATCCATTGATGTTACTTTAATCCGTTTTTTCCGGATAAAATCGATGCAGTTATTTGATGCGATTTTAAATAACCACGTAGAAAATGCAAATGTTGGGGAATATTGATCAAGTCGACTAAACGCTTTGCCAAATGCTTCGATAGTCAGGTCATCTGCATCATCCGTATGCTTGACCATTTTGTACATCATAAAATAGATGGAGTCTCGGTAGCGTTCCATTAGTGCAGCATAAGCACTTTGATCACCCTTTTTAGCTGCTTCAACAAGTACTAAATCCTGCTTCGCCTTATCCGATAAATGTTCGGTTTCTACCATCGTTTATTGTCCTTTCGTTCACTTGTAAAGTAAAGTAAGGGTGTAAAAACAACGAAAATAATATCCCAAAGTAAAAAGGTGTAGGCAAAACGATATTCGTTTAGTTTTGATAAACATCGACCAACTATCCACCATTTGAGCATTATCACGCTGAAAAATACGCCAGAACTAACCCAGTGAAATTCAGTATTTATGCACAAAAGAACGAAGGAAATCAAAAGTAATAACAGCGTGAATGGATATATTCCTAACAGTGCTTTTTTAATAACCTTGTAGTGCTCACTCGCAGAGTAATGCCGGCTTTTTTGTCTAATATAACTCGACCAATCAATTGGTGCAGGAGAAAAGCAGTAGGTATCTGTATGTATGCAAATAGCGTGATTTTTGTTTTGAGCAGCTTGTTGAATAAACAGGTCATCATCTCCTGAGGGCAATGAATAATGAGATTTAAAACCTCGAATTCGTTCAAATAAGCTTTTCGTATAGGCTAAATTCCGTCCGACGCCCATGTAGGGATTGCCAGCTAATGCCATAGATAAGTACTGCACACCTATCCAAGCGGCATCAAATCGAACGATTGCATTTAAGAATCCCTTTTTCTTTTCATAAGGCGCATAACCAAGCACAATTTCTTTCTCAGCACCGAAGTTGGAAGACATTTGTCTAATCCACTGATTGGAAGAAGGTTTGCAATCCGCATCTGTTAATAAAAGGTGCTCATATTTTGCTCCTTTTACACCAAGCGTGATTGGTAGTTTCTTGCCCGGTAACAGGTGTTTGCTTTTTGCCACATCGATTACGCGCAGATTCGGGTATTGTTGCTGATAAGCACTCAATAAATACATGGAATCATCCACGGATTGATTGTTTACGACAATTACTTCAAACAGTGGATAATCTTGTTGTAGTATTAAAGGGAGGTTTTCGTAAAGGTTATCGGATTCATTTCTAGCCGCTATTATAACACTAATCGGACGGAATTCTTCTTTGCTTTCTTTCGCTTTAAAGAAGGCAAGTCTTCCGTAGACAAGGACAACAAAAAGGAGATGGGCTAAGCTAATAAAACAAAAAAATAAAAAAAGGTAAGCGGAAGAATTCCATTCAAATGTTGGCCAAATCTGCATACCTTCTAAGAGCTTTAGTGCAAAGATGGGGTGACAAATGAAATAGATGTATCTTTGTAGCGTTAATTTTTTCAACAATTTATGCACTTTGAAGTCCAACAGACAGATCCAAAATCGAATGCGCGAACAGGAATGCTTCATACTGACCATGGTGTAATTGAAACGCCCATCTTTATGCCTGTTGGAACAGCCGGAAGTGTAAAGGGTGTGCATCAACAAGAGTTAAGAGACGACATCGCAGCACAAATCATTTTAGGGAATACCTATCATTTGTATTTGCGTCCTGGATTGGAAGTGTTAGAATCTGCCGGCGGATTACATCAATTTATTAATTGGGAGCGCCCGATGCTTACAGATAGTGGGGGATACCAAGTGTATTCATTATCCGGTTCAAGAAAAATACGTGAAGAAGGGGTTAAATTCCAATCGCACATCGATGGAAGCTATCATTTTTTTACTCCTGAAAGGGCCATTGATATCCAGCGCAGTATTGGTGCAGATATTATTATGGCGTTTGATGAATGTACACCTTATCCGTGTGATTACAACTACGCCAAACGATCAATGCATATGACGCATCGCTGGCTTCAACGCTGTTTTGACCAATTTGAAAGTACAAGTCCGAAATATGGTTTTGAGCAAGCACTGTTTCCAATTGTTCAGGGAAGTGTATATAAAGATTTGAGGTTGGAGTCGGCTGAGACGATTGCGTCACATGATGCAGTTGGAAATGCTATCGGTGGCTTGTCGGTGGGTGAACCTGATGATGAATTGTATGCGATGACGGAATTGGTTTGTGGTGTTTTGCCCAAAGAAAAACCGCGTTACCTTATGGGGGTTGGCACGCCGGTTAATCTTTTAGAGTGTATTGCATTGGGAGTTGATATGTTTGATTGCGTCATGCCAAGCAGAAACGCGCGTCATGGTATGTTGTTTACATCAGAAGGAATTATAAATATCAAAAATGCGAAATGGGCCAAAGATTTTTCTCCTGTTGATCCAAACGGTACAGCCTTTGTTGATCAGGTGTATACAAAGGCCTATTTGCGTCACTTGATCCAATCGAAAGAAAATTTAGGTATTCAAATCGCGACCATTCACAACCTTGCTTTTTACCTTCAATTGATGAAAGATGCACGCGAGCAAATAAAGGCTGGAACATTTTCGTCATGGAAAGACCAACAAATACCAAAATTGCGCAATCGCCTCTAAATGCTAAAGATACTTGACTGGTATATCATTCGTAAGTTCCTGAGCACATTTTTTTTTATGCTTGGTGTCATTATGTTGCTTGCGATGGTGTTTGATTTGTCGGAGCGATTAAGTGAATTTATTAATAATCAGGCACCTGTTTCTGCAATTATTACGGAATACTACTTCAATTTTATTATTTATTACGGTAACTTATTTTCCTCTATGATCATATTTGTATCCGTCATTTGGTTTACTGCTAAAATGGCTCAAGATACCGAGATCATTCCTATGTGGAATAGTGGTCGACCATTTACCCGTTTCATTCGGCCATATATGATTGCTGCCACAGTATTGATGTTGCTTTCACTAACAATGAATCATTTTGTCTTGCCTAAATCAAATAGAGTGCGACTTGATTTTGAAGAACGGTACTACAGAGATGCCATGTCAGTAGAGGATTATCATGCTGAATATCCAGGTAATCAAGTGGTTTATTTTTCGACCTTTTATTCCGACCAAAACATTATTAATGATTTTGTTCTCGAGAAATGGGATAAGAAAAATAGTAGAATGGTGTCTTTTCTTAAGGCAAGAACGGCTAAGAATGATCCCGGAACGAATCGTTGGCAATTAACGGATTATTACGAGCGTTTTATTGGTTATCCGAACGATAGCATAATAGAAGGCGCGAAGAAGGACACGGTATTTGATTTTCAGGTGGATGAAATGGCACAGCGTGACAATGTTGCGGAAGCGATGACCTATCAAGAATTAAAAAAGTTTATTCAACGAGAAAAGCAAAAAGGAAATGCAAATGTGCCTATGTATGAAATTGAATTGCATCAGCGCACTTCATATCCCTTTGCTACTTATGTCTTGACTATCATAGGTGTTTCTGTATCATCGCGCAAAAAAAGAGGAGGGATTGGAGTGAATATTGCGCTTGGGTTAGCCATTATTTTTGTATACATATTCGCAATGAAGGTTACTACAGTTGCTGCTTTGAATGTTGGTTTTCCTCCGAACATTGCCGTATGGGTTCCGAATGTGTTATTCGGACTTGTTGCATACATACTCTACCGCTATGCTCAAAAATAACTTACTTTTTTTTCTGGGTTGCATTTTATGTTTTTCGTTAAAAGGTCAAGTCGTTAACATAGAAAATAGACGTATTTACGACGATACACTTGGTTGGAGCGGTGCTTTTGACTCCGGATTCTCATTGGTGGATAACAAGGATTTGTTGTTAAATGCCTCATTTCGTCCGCGTGTGCAATACAAAACCAAGCGACATTATTACCTTTTTCTGACAGATTGGTTTTATTCAAAAGGCGCAGATCGAGTATATGCAAATGCAGGAATGGCTCATTTTCGTTACGCGTTTAGGTTGAACAAAAAGAATGCAGAGAAAAAAAGTCCATGGAAATGGGAAAGTTACAGTCAGGTGCAGTACAACCAATTGCTAGACCAGCGATTAAGAGCGCTGTTAGGAACCGGGCTTCGAGTAAAAGCACTGGATAAAAAGGGATGCCGTGTTTTTGCAGGTACTTCTGCATTGTATGAGTATGAGGACATTCAGTCTTCTGGAGTAATTATCGAAGACATTCGTTGGAGCAATTACCTTTCGTGGTTTATAAATCCTAAACAAGGATTTTCTTTTACGGGTGTGACTTATTTTCAACCATTGTTTGAGGATTTCAAGGATTACCGATTTATGGGACAGTATACGCTTTCTTTCAATGTGATGAAGCGCTTAGATTTCAGGTTTGAGTTCAATACCTTTTACGATGCTCGACCTGCAACAAATGTCACGAATTGGGTCTTTAGTTCAAGTTTTGGGTTGCGTGTGAAAATTGGAGAATAATTAATGTCAATAACTACGTTGATTCATTGTGCTTATGCGTCAAAATTAAACGCTATTTTTCAGTACATTTGTCCATCATAAATTAAAGCATGGAAAGTTCGTTACAGCAAGAAGCTACATTAGAACAAGCCCTGGATTTGGGGTTGAGAGAAGATGAGTTTGAAATGATCAAACAGGTATTGGGAAGGACTCCAAATTTCACAGAAACAGCCGTTTACTCGGTTATGTGGTCTGAGCACTGCTCGTATAAGAATTCCATTTTATGGTTAAAGAAATTACCGAAAGATGGTCCGCACATGCTGGTTAAAGCTGGTGAAGAGAATGCTGGATTAGTGGATATTGGCGATGGTTTAGGGTGTGTGTTTAAAATTGAATCACACAATCATCCAAGTGCATTGGAGCCATACCAAGGGGCTGCAACTGGAGTAGGAGGGATCAATCGCGATATTTTTACAATGGGTGCACGGCCAATTGCTCAATTGAACTCGCTTAGATTTGGGAACATCGAAAATGACCGCACGAAATGGTTAGTTAAAGGCGTGTCAAAAGGAATTGGTGATTATGGTAATGCATTTGGAATTCCAATAGTAGGGGGTGAAGTTTTCTTTGATGATTCATTCAACACCAATCCGCTTGTGAATGCGTTCTCTGCTGGAATCATAGATACTAAAAAAATCATTAGTGCAAAAGCTACCGGAGTTGGAAATCCTGTATTTATTGTCGGTTCTTCAACAGGAAAAGATGGTATTGCAGGTGCGGCATTTGCATCAAAAGATATAACTGAAGACTCTGCGAACGATCTTCCTTCTGTGCAGGTAGGCGATCCATTCATGGAGAAATTACTTCTTGAAGCAACGATGGAACTTGCACAAACTGATGCTATCCGTGGTATGCAAGACATGGGTGCTGCGGGTATCACTTGTTCAACTTGTGAGATGAGTGCGGCAGGAAAAGTAGGCATGGAAATCCATCTCGATCGGGTTCCTACGCGTCAGGAAAATATGCTTCCTTATGAAATTTTGCTTTCTGAATCACAAGAACGCATGTTAGTAGTTGTTCAAAAAGGCCAAGAGTCTGTGGTGAAGCAAATTTTTGATAAATGGGATTTGCATGCAGAAGAAATCGGAGTAGTTACGGATACAGAAAGGGTTCGTTATTACATGCATGGTGAGTTAGTAGGTGATGTGCCTGCCGAATCATTGGTGCTTGGTGGTGGAGCGCCGCAATATGAACGTGAATACCGAGAACCAGCCTATTATCAAGAGTACAAGAAGTTTTCAATTGATCAAGTTCAACAACCTGACGACTTGAAAGCAGTTGCTTTTAAATTGCTTTCTTATCCAAATATCGCTTCAAAACGTTGGATTTACGAACAGTACGATTCAATGGTTGGTACACGAACAATGACAACTAACCGTCCATCAGATGCGGGTGTGGTTAACATAAAAGGGACAAATAAAGCATTGGCCATGACAGTCGACTGTAACTCACGTTATGTGCATGCTGATCCAGAAGTCGGGACGATGATAGCGGTCTCTGAAGCAGCGCGAAATATCGTTTGTGCAGGAGGAGAACCGAGTGCAATAACCAACTGTTTGAATTTTGGAAACCCATATAATCCTGAATCGTACTGGCAGTTTG
>JBILNH010000109.1:0-8299 GCA_044375095.1 Crocinitomicaceae bacterium | reverse complement strand
GGATAACACATAATATGTAGGAACCATATAATCCATATATGGGAAAGATACCAATTGGACCTGATGGCCATGAGACTCTAACCCTTTAATAACCTCGTTCATGCGTGCGGTTACTTCTGGATCAACACCATCATGGGTTATGGTTTCTTGAATAACGCCAATTCGCAAAGAAGATACGTTATCTATTGAACTGAATTGTTCTACAGGCTTTTCAGATAGCGTAGCATCAAATTCATCGGATCCTGCCATTAGTTCAAGCAGAAGCGCTGCGTCCTCCAGGGAATTGGTGAATGGACCTATTTGATCAAATGATGAAGCATAAGCGATTAATCCGTGACGGCTGATGCGTCCATAGGTTGGCTTCAAACCAAACGTACCGGTGAACGATGCTGGTTGACGAATCGATCCGCCTGTGTCACTGCCCAATGCTGCCGTGCACATTCCAGCTGAAACCGCAACTGCTGATCCACCGGATGATCCACCGGGAACGCGTGTGGGTTCAAGGTTATTTTTGACGGGACCATAAGCGGATGTTTCGTTGGATGAACCCATTGCGAATTCATCACAATTCAATCGACCAATAACAATGGCATCCTCATCTAACAACCGTTGCACAGCAGTAGCTGAAAAAAGGGATTCGAAGCCTGAAAGAATGTTTGATGATGCGCTGACTTGCTGACCTTTATAGCAGATATTGTCTTTTAAACCGATCACCATACCGGCAAGTCTCCCTGCTTTTCCAGATGCCCGTTTTTGATCAACTAATGAGGCTTGCTCAAGTGCGCTGTCGTGAAATACTTCGATAAACGCATTAAGTTCTTTTTGCTGATCGATAACAGTAAGATAGTGTTTAACAATATCCAAAACAGTAGACCCTGAAGCAAGGGCATTCGATACTTCAGCAAATGTGTTGTACATGAACTTGATTTTTATCCGTTTTTCTCTTCGGATTTAATTTCTTGTTTTGTTTCGTCCCCTTTAGAGGCATTCTTGAATTCTTTAACTCCTTGCCCAAGTCCTTTCATCAATTCAGGAATTTTTTTACCCCCAAATAAAAGAACAACAACAACAAGAATAATAATTCCTTGCCATGGACCAATAACACCTAGAATCATCCCGCTCATCTTTATAAAATTTAGTCAAAGTTACTGAAAAGTGTTCAAATCGTGGGTCCGATTGCACGCATAAAGTTAAATAAACAAAAATGCCCGCTAAAAAACGGGCATTATAAGTTAGATATCTTATCGACTAGAGCTTTCTAGCTACTTCGACTTCTTCAAATGCTTCGACGATATCTCCAACCTTGATGTCGTTGAATTTATCAATATTCAAACCACATTCGTAGTTGTTTTTCACTTCCTTCACATCGTCTTTGAATCGCTTGAGTGATCCTAAAAGGCCGGTATGAATAACAATTCCGTCGCGGACAATACGTATTTTACTTGAACGTTTAATTAATCCATCAAGTACATAACATCCGGCAATCGTACCAACTTTCGTGATATCAAACGTTTCACGTACTTCCGCAGAACCTGTAATTTTTTCTTCAATATCTGGTGAAAGCATTCCTTCCATTGCCGACTTGATCTCTTCGATCGCTTTGTAGATAACTGAGTACAATCGGATATCGATTTGTTCATTATCAGCCAATTTACGTGCGCTTAACGAAGGTCGAACCTGGAATCCAATGATGATGGCATCAGAAGCGGAAGCGAGGTTTACATCTGCTTCAGAAATGGCACCAACGCCTTTGTGGACAATGTTCACCTGAATTTCTTCAGTTGACAACCTTAACAAGGAATCAGAAAGTGCTTCAATTGAACCATCCACGTCACCTTTGACGATGATATTGAGTTCTTTAAAGTCACCAATGGCAAGTCGACGGCCGATTTCATCAAGTGTAATGTGTTTGGTCGTACGTAATCCTTGTTCACGGTATAATTGTTCTCGTTTAGTAGCTATAGATTTCGCTTCACGTTCGTCATCCATCACGTGGAATTTATCTCCAGCGCTTGGCGCACCGTTGATCCCAAGAATGGAAACCGGTTGTGCCGGTCCTGCCTCTTTCAATACTACCCCGTGTTCATCGTGCATCGCTCTTACGCGGCCGAAGTTACGTCCTACTAAGACGACATCTCCAATGCGCAATGTACCTGCTTCGACAAGCATGTTCGTTACAAATCCTTTACCTTTATCGAGTGATGATTCGATCACCGTACCAATCGCATTTTTATCTGGATTCGCTTTTAAATCTAACAATTCAGCTTCTAGTAATACTTTTTCAAGAAGTGCATCAATGTTTAATCCTTGCTTAGCTGAAATTTCTTGTACTTGGTATTTTCCACCCCAGTCTTCTACAAGAATATTCATTTGAGAAAGTTGCTCGCGAATTCTGTCTGCGTTGGCACCAGGTTTGTCAATTTTGTTTATCGCAAAAATCATTGGCACATTCGCTGCCTGAGCGTGTGAAATCGCCTCTTTAGTTTGAGGCATCACATCGTCATCTGCTGCTACAATAATGATGGCAACGTCAGTAACCTGAGCACCACGAGCACGCATTGCCGTAAAGGCTTCGTGACCTGGTGTATCGAGGAATGTCATTTTTCTACCATCTTTCAAGGTAACAGAATATGCACCAATGTGCTGCGTAATTCCACCAGCTTCACCTTCGGTTACATTGGCATTACGAATGCGGTCGAGAAGGGAAGTCTTACCATGATCAACGTGACCCATCACCGTTATGATCGGTGGTCGTGAAATTAAGTCTTCTTCGCGATCCTCTTGAACCGGAATAGCCTCTTGTACTTCTGCACTTACAAATTCAGCTTCAAAACCGAATTCATCAGCTACTATTTGGATTGTCTCCGCATCGAGACGCTGGTTGATTGATGCAAATATACCGAGTGACATACAAGCCGAAATGACTTGCGTCGGTTGCACGTTCATCATTGAAGCTAATTCAGAAACGGTAACGAACTCGGTAAGTTTGAGTATTTTTTCTTCCATTTCAGCGGCTGCCATTTCTTCTTGACGGCGTTGAGCAACAACATCTCGTTTTGCTCTTCTGTTTTTAGAAGCTTTTGACTTACCACCTTGGTTAGATAGTCGTGCTAATGTTTCTTTAATTTCGCGTTGAATATCCTGTTCCTTAATTTCAGGTTTTTCGAACTTTCCACCGCCTTTTTTGAATCCGCCTTGTTGCTGTCCGCCTTGTTGTTGTCCACCTTGTTGTTGCTGTGCTGCAGCCGGATCAACTTTTTTGATTCGTTTGCGTTTTTTGCGGTTTTCAGCGTTATCGTCTTTAGCGCCTGGTCGAGCTGATGGTGTTTTTGGTTTTTCAACTGGAAGTTCGATTCTTCCCAATACCGTTGGACCAGATAAAACTTTTCGTTCTACGCGAATGGTCTCTATTTCTTGAGGAGCTGTCTCTTTAGGTTTTTCATCGACAGCATCGACCTCTGGCTTGATTTCTTCTTTCGGAGTAACTTTTTCAACAGGTTCTTCCACTTTTTCAGGGACGATTTCCTTTGGTTCTGTTTGTTTTTTCGGGTTGAGCTTGTCAAGATCAATTTTGCCAATCACGTTTACCTGAACTTCATTCTCGGCTCGAGGAGCGGGCGTTTGTGGTTCCACCGCTGTAGGTTCTTCCAATACGCTGCGTTTGATCTCTTCCACATTGATCGGCTCGTCTTCTTCCTCAACTGTCTCAGGCTCATCCTGAGTTTTTGAATCCCTTAGCGATATAGTTTCACGACGTTCTCGTTTAACCGTGGAAAATTTACTCTGTTCTTTTAGGGACTGATCAGCCGCAAATTCTTCGCACAAAACAGCGTAGTGCTCACCTTCCAATTTTGTATTTGGATTGGCTTCAATTTTCACTCCCTTTGATTCAAGGAATTCTACCAGCGTAGCGATCCCAACGTTGAGTTCGCCTGCTGCTTTTCCTAGTCTTATTGGTTTTCCGGCCATACTTATTACGTATCCTTCGTTAATTATCGTTTTATTTGTTTGGGTAGGTTGGTCAGTTTTTATTCGAATTCAGAACGCAAAATACGGAATACTTCCTCGATTGTTTCTTCCTCTAAATCAGTGCGTTGAACTAAGTCTACAACACTTATTTCGAGTACAGATTTAGCTGTATCACATCCAATTGCTTTCAATTCATCTATAATCCAGCTATCGATTTCATCAGCGAATTCTTCAAGATCCACATCTTCGATATCTACTTCACCTTCGCGGTAAACATCCAGTTCATACCCACATAATTTCCCGGCAAGTTTAATGTTGTGTCCACCCTTACCAATAGCAAGCGATACTTGATCTGGTTTTAAGAAAACCTTTGCTCGACCTTCTTCTTCGCTGATTTCGATGGAAGATATCTTCGCAGGCGACAACGCACGTTGGATAAGCAATTGTGGATTATTCGTAAAGTTGATAACGTCAATGTTTTCGTTTCTCAATTCACGAACGATACCATGAATACGTGAACCTTTCATTCCAACGCAAGCACCAACAGGATCAACCCTGTCATCATATGATTCAACGGCCACTTTAGCACGTTCTCCTGGTTCGCGTACAATTCGTTTGATGGTAATTAATCCGTCAAAAACTTCAGGAACTTCCAATTCAAACAAGCGCTCTAAAAATTCAGGAGCTGTTCTTGAAAGTATAATTACCGGAGAGCTGTTTCGCATGTCAACTTTGGCAACAACTGCACGCACAGTTTCACCTTTTTTGAAGTAATCAGAAGGAATCTGTTCAGATTTTGGAAGGATCAATTCATTGCCTTCGTCGTCTAACACCATGATTTCTTTCTTCCATACTTGATAGACTTCAGCGGTTACGATTTCACCAACACGTTCTTTGTATTTTTTGTAAAGATGATCTTTCTCGAGTTCCATAATACGAGAAATCAAGTTTTGACGCAGCGATAAAATATTACGACGTCCAAAATCAGCGAACTTAAATTCTTCCGTTACCTCTTCACCAATTTCGAAATCTGGTTCGATTTTGATCGCATCCGAGTAGGCAATTTCAGTATTAGGATCTTCTACTTCACCGTCATCAACGATTTCCTTATTTAGGAAGATTTGAACGTCTCCCTTATCGATATTGACAATAACGTCGATATGCTCGTCTGTGTTGAATTTTTTCTTCAACATAGCTCTGAATACGTCTTCTAATACATGTTGCATCGTTTGCTTATCGATGCTTTTCAATTCTTTGAACTCGGAAAACGAATCAACTAACTCTAGGCTATTCATGTGTACCTATTTAAATGAAATGACAATTTTTACTTCTTTTATCTCAATCATGGGGTAAACATGTTGTTCCACCACCAATTCTTTTTTCTTTTTCCCTTCAGGTTTGATCATTTTACTGGTTTCAATGACGATTTCATGTTCTGAAACAGTTTGTAAAATACCCTGAATTTTTTCTCCTTCTTTTGTAACTGCTTTTACCTCTTTGCCTTTGTTTTTGGTGAATTGAGCAAGCACACGAAATGGTTTATCTAACCCAGCAGAAGAAACGTGTAGCTCAAAGTCCTCTTGCTCACGATCTAAATTATGCTCTACGTTTCTTGAAACCGCCATGCAATCTGCAATAGCTACATAACCTTCTTCTTTATCGAGCTCCACATGAATGCTGTTATTTGCAGAGATGGAAATATCTACAATGAAAAGACCGTTGCCCAATTCGGCAATACGCTCTTCAGCCAATTCACGAACTTTTTGTTTACTAATCATGCCAGATAAAAAGAGGGGACTTTCGTCCCCTCATTATGCTGTGTTCTAAATAAAAGCATTGCAAATGTACGTGTTTTTTTGAAATCTCCAAACTTTTGGTCGATTCATTTAATTTTTTGATCGTTTAAATTGAAGTGATGAACTACATGGATGATTGGGTTAACTTTGTGTTTTGAGAAATGATGTTAGTAGAAATAGCTCATACTGTAGTTTCGACGGAACTATTCGAACGTAAATTTGTGTGTGATTTGCAGGCTTGTAGAGGCGCATGTTGCATTGAAGGTGATTCAGGTGCTCCTCTTCAACTTGAAGAAATTGATTTAATCGAAGACAATTTAGAAGAAATCCTCCCATTTTTAAGGGAAGAAGGGGTTCAATCTATCAATCGGGAGGGTGTTTTTTACATGGATCAGGAAAATGAGCCTGTAACTACACTTGTCGGGGGGAAGGAATGTGCTTTTGTTGTTTATGACCAAAATGGAATAACAAAATGCGGAATAGAACAGTCCTATCTGGCAGGGAAGTCCTCTTTTCGAAAGCCTATTTCTTGTCATTTGTATCCCATTCGAATAAAGCAGTTTCATGAAAAAAAAGCACTGGTTTTTGATAAATGGTCCATTTGTGAGCCAGCGTGTGCATGTGGTGACCGGTTAGAAGTGCCTGTTTATCGTTTCTTGAGAGATGCCATTGTAAGGACATATGGTGAAGGCTATTTTGATGAATTACATGAAGTTGCCGAGGCGTGGAAAAACAAAAAAGACCACTGAAATTCAATGGTCTTTGGTTTTTAATCAATCACAATAGTTTGCTGTGCCGCCGGAATTCCATCTGTATAAAGCACACAGATGTATTTTCCTTTCGATAGATTACTTCGAGTCACAATCACCTCAATTTCCCCTCGGTCAACGATATCAATTTGCTTAACGGTTTTTCCATCCATATTGATCAGTTTAAGTTGACCATTTCTCGAATGCTCCGGCAAGAAAAGTTTGATTACCGTTTGTTCGTTGAACGGATTCGGTGAACAACTCAACCAACAATCTTTTTCCCTCACGTTTTCTGTTTGATTCACCAATCCTGAGTTTGTCGCACAGAATCCAGGAAACTCCTCGTTCAAACAGGTGGCTAAATCAAATAATTGATTTTGTAGATTTTGCACTTGAGCAGTGAGTTGATTGTTTTGCTCAATTACTTGATTGATTCGTTGGTGTTGCTCCTGAAAGCCTTTGATCATTATCGGAATAAGTCCAGTGTAATTCATGGACTCATAATTAAAGGATGGATGCATCACGTTACCGGCTGAATCTATTTTTTCTGGATGAATGGTTGAGCGCACGAGTTGGGGTAAAAATTGTTGAACTTCTTGCGCAATAAATCCGATTTGCGCGGTATTTTCAAAATTCATTTGTGCGGCATTCCCAGATTGTAGATAGGTGTATGAAACCGGATTCAATGCGTTGAGGACATCTGTCATTGGATTTAAGGGTTGAACGTTCGTTTTAAACTGACTGTCTGACGTAATATACGTTCCGTTCATTTGCACAGGTCCAGCGAAATATCCTGCCCAGTTTACCGCTCCTTGTTGGGCGGATGTGGCTTCACCATAAACGCCAATAGATGTTGTTCCTCCATTTCCGGAAAAGAATCCGCCAATGTTTGTTTTTGGACTTCCCGTAGCACTTCCAACAACTCCTCTATTTGATCCAATTGTAGTGCTCGCTGCTGAGAATCGACCTCCATATACTTCACCAATAGATCCTGCTGAGGCCTGACCATTTACGCCAATAGTAAAAATAGAACCATTGTATGCCGCAGCCTTTACACCCAATACTTGTTCACCGGTAGAACTCTTCACAGAAACACCGATGGGGAATTGAGCTTGAACCGATTCAGCATGAATCCCCGTTTTAGTTCCAGGAAATGTTGTAGAGGTTATGGATCGTACAATAAGTCCATTTGGCTCTTGTACGTTAACAACGGAAAGCTTGGAGGGTAATGGAAAAGTGTTCCCGCCAATTTTTAGTTTGTTGGTTGATGCATTCGAAGTTTGAGGGTCGGTGAAGAAAACATTGAATCCATTCAGCGGTATTTCAGTGTCGTGAAGCAAAGGCGAACCTCCCCATTCGATGGCATTCGTTTGGCTAATCGATGCCCCGTTTTCTGCGAGTGAGACTCCTGGCATTGGTGCAGGTCCCCAAGTGCCATTCCCGAGTAAAACATCATTGCTGTTGCCTGTAAAATCTAATCGGCGGACAGAAAGATCGGTGTTCGATCCATTTGGGCGTCCAACCAAAAGTGAGGTTCCTGATTCCTCCAATACTTTTCTTATACGTAAATCGCCTGCTACGTCTAATGTAGCAGTTGGCGTTACCGTCGAACCAACTGCCGCCACGACTGTTCTTCCTGAAGAAGGCGTAAGGTAGCACTTGCCTGAAGGCGAGGTACGGATATCTGTAAATGCATTGACAGCGGATGTCAACCTTAATTGTGCATCAGCAGGTGAATTGCCTGCGTCACTTATTTCCATTGCGCGCTGTGGTGTTGATGTATTT
>JBILNH010000013.1:0-28263 GCA_044375095.1 Crocinitomicaceae bacterium | reverse complement strand
CAGTAAGCAATTCCTGGCCAAGAAAGGGATCGTTTTTAACGCGCTTTTCAAAGTCGGTTGGAAATGCATTTGACATAGGATAAAGATAGTTTTTTTGATGCTTTTAGCAATAAGCTTTAGGCTATAAGCTGTAGGCTTTAGGCTTTAGGTTTTAGGTTTTGATTGATAAGCGGATTTTTTTTGATTCGTTAGAAGCAATTGCTTCTGCTCCAACTGCAAATCCCACGCACCAAAGAATTTTTTCATCATCATGAACAACCAATTGTCGGGACTTTTCGTGGTGTGGGACTTTTGAATCCGATAGAACGTCCGAAATCAATTTGCTGCCTTGTTTACCTGAACGTGTTTTCAATCCGAGCGGCGACATGCGATCACCCTCATTCCATCTCCGCACCTTTAATGAACCAACGAGTTTATCTGGATCCAAGTAAATGGTGTCTTTCGAAAACGACTCTGGCAAGATAGTTACCTCATCAATTGCAAGAACAGGAAGACCGATTAATTCTGCCGATAGAATGGGTTCAAAAAAGAAATGATCCGCCTCTCGAATAATGGCTTTCCACTTTTCGTGAACCAATGGAACACACTTACCTTTTTCTGATTCAACAAGTTGGACCAATTGACTATGCATCGTCAAGGGAAATTTCAACATTCTGATTAACGTAATTTGTTGCTCTTCCGTAAGTGAATTGAATACACCTACATGCAATTTGCGGTGTTGATGTATTTCTTGAGCGATTGGCTGAACGGCATTCTCTAATTCTGCTTGTGTCAATTGAAACTGCTTCACCAAGAGTAAAACTTGTTGACGAAAGGCAGGATTTTCTTTCTCAATAAGCGGTAACCATTCGAGTCGAATGCGGTTGCGCAAGTAATAAGTCGACGCATTTGATGCATCTTCTCTCCAGGTCAATCCCTCTGATACTGCATATTCCTTAATTTCTGTGCGCGTACAACCAAGTAACGGACGGACAATTTTTTCATGTTTCGGAAGCATCGCCGACAACCCCATCATACCACCACCGCGAAAAAGGTTTAGTAAAAAAGTTTCCACTTGATCATCAGCATGATGCGCGAATGCAATGTACATTCCCTCCTTTAAGGCGAAACGGTTCAAGTAGGCTCTTCTTAGCTTTCGTGCTTCGTTTTGAAGATTGCCCCCGTTTTGTTTCAACTGATCTGAAAGGTTGACTCTTTTTACATGACATGGAATTCCCCGATGTTCTGCAAATTCCTCCAAAAAGAGTTGATCTTGCTCGCTTTCCTCCCCGCGCAATTGATAGTTGACATGTACAATGGAAACACGAACCCCGAGTTTATTCAAGCAATGGATGAGAACCGTAGAATCCAACCCGGCACTTGCGCCAATAAAAAAATGTGTGGCGTTCAATGGTTGAATCAGGGCAGCAACCTGTTGTTCCAATTTATGCATTGATTCCTTCTAAAATGCGGCTAACCTTGAGTTGGCATTCCTCATATTCCTTTTCAGGAATTGAATTGGCAGTAATTGCGCTACCGACAGCACAACTTAAGTATTTTCGTTCCTGATTGTAGATCATTGTGCGGATGACCACATTCAAATCAAAATCACCATTGGGCTTGATAATGCCAATTGACCCGGAAAACAATCCACGTCGAAAATCCTCCAACTCTTCAATGATCTCCATTGTTCGCTTTTTAGGAGCTCCTGTCATTGATCCCATCGGAAAAGTAACTTTCAAAATATCCGAAAAAGAAAGACCTTCTCGCACATTGCAGGCAACGGTAGAATACATCTGATGAACAGTCTCGACCGTTTTAATTGCGCACAACTCTTCGACTTCAACTGAACCTTTTTGTGCAACTTGTGACAAGTCATTTCGCACGAGATCGACAATCATTACGTTCTCTGCACGTTCCTTTGGATCGTTACGAAGTTGAGCGATTAACGCATCATCTTCCTCTTTTGTCTTTCCACGACGCGCAGTACCTTTGATGGGTTGAGAAATGAGGCGCTCTCCTTTTCGTTCAATAAATCGTTCCGGACTGCCACAAAACACCGCAAAGTTCTCCCATTTTACATACGCTGAAAAAGGAGCTTTCGTAATGGCATTCAATTTAAAATAGGTATCCAATTCAAACGGAATAACTGCATTCTCTGAATAATATTCCTGGCAAAAATTGAGTTCGTATGTTTCGCCTTGTTGAATGTAATCCTTGATTGTATTGACTTTCGAAATATACGTCTCTTTGTCGATGCGTGCTGAAAAATGAATCGGTTGTGTTTGCCTCGATTTACCGGATTGTGCTTCAATAAAATCATGAATAATATCCATGGCTTCTGGAACCTTTTCCCCTTGGACAAAATCAAACTTATCCAGTTGGAATCGCACAACAAATTCGGGTTTCCAAATAATGGCGAGAGGGAATCCAATTCCATCAATATTTGTTGTTTGGATTCCGGCTAATTCCTCCTTTAAATCATACGATAAGCAACAAAAAAGAAACGAATCTTTATGACTATCCATGAACGACTGAATCTCGTCAAAGGAAGAATTGCTGTTCAATTGCAGGGCAGATCCGTTTCCGAATGCCAACCAACCACTTCCATCGTTGCTATTTAAGTAAATCAAACGATTATTCACAGCGTAAAATTACAAAGAAGATGGTTTACCTGAGGAAATGAATTACAGTTACCTCAAAACTGTTTCAACGTACATTTTTCTGGTAATCCAGTAACCCAGACGGAGTCTACTGATTGTTTGACGCGTGAAATTGCAATACGTTTTTCTTGTCCATTTTTCAGCATTATTACCACGCCATTTTTGAAACAGCTTTTTGGTATTCGCTGAGCCTGAATAACCTGGTTAGAAACGACGAAGTACTTTTTGTCATATGGAAGACTAATTCCAGGTGTAAATTGAATGGTACATTCAGATTTGTCCGCGGTTCCTCTCGTCAATGTTCCAATTTCTTTTTTCCCATTCGTGACAATGCGCCATTCCTTTCCTTTTAACTGATCTACTGCTGATTTATTAGTTAGTTTCCATTGTTTAATCTCGACAACTTCAGCTATTAGTTGGTCTTGACTTACCTCATCACCAACTGAAAAAACGACTTTATTAAACCAGCCTGTTACAGGAGAAAAAACAAATGCTTCATCAATCGATATTTCCAAAGCTGTCGCTTGAATGTAATACTTGCCGATCATGGTTTGCTTTAGCGCTCGTTTCTCTTCCTCTGAATCAATTAGAGGAAAGGGCGGTAAGCGTTTCGCTGGGCTTAATTCATCAGCGAGTGACTTCCACTTCATGCGCAAATTTGAGGCGGATTGAATGAAAGGATATTCAATGAAATCATTAACCTCTTGCGACAATTTCTTTTTGAGTTCCACCAATTGATTGTAATCTTCGTCAAAGGAAAGTTGAACTAGTAAATCCCCTTTACGCACAAATCGACCGACTTTTATAGGTACATCACCCTTTTTTAGCTTTCCAGTTTTTGGTGATTGAATGTTAATCGACTTTTTTGCACTTAGTTCAATCGGAACTAAACTGTCTAGTTCAATAGAAACTTGAACGGCAGAAAAAGTTGCACTTTGTTGTTGAACAGGCTGATTTCGTTCTTTTTTAACGGAATAATTACAGGAAAAAAGACAACTGACTATTACAGGAATTCCGATGGTAAAAAACAACAACTTTTTTTTCTCCATGGTGGAAAGATACAAAAGCTCTGGAAGTTTTCATTTAAGTGCTTAAATTCGTTGCATGTGTGGGATAACCGGATTTATTGATTTTAATCGCTCAAGTACTGTCGAGGATTTAAATCGCATGTGCGCTGCCATTGCTCACCGCGGTCCGGACGGCAATGGAACCTCAATCCTTGATATGCCAACTGCGCAAATTGGCTTAGGACATCAACGCCTGGCGATTATCGATTTAACGGAAAGCGGGAAACAGCCCATGCAGTTCGCTCACCTGGATATTGTCTTTAATGGAGAAATATACAACTATAAAGAAATTCGGAAGGAACTGATTGATTTAGGTCATTCATTCACTGGATATTCAGACACAGAAGTCATTCTTCATGGCTATGCGCAATGGGGAATTCAACTGATCGATCGATTCATTGGGATGTTTGCGTTTGTACTGGTCGATCGCAACGATCAAAAAGTGTACTTCGTTCGTGACCGCGCCGGAGTAAAACCCTTGTTCTATTACTGGAAAGACAAGTGCTTGCTTTTCGGTTCAGAATTGAAATCCTTTCATGAGCATCCAGCATTCGAAAAAAGTATTGATCCAACAGCAGTTGCAGATTTCATGCAATACGGAAACATTCCGGGGACAAAAAGCATATTCAAGGATACGCATAAACTGGCTCCAGGTCATTGGATGGCCATCGATTTAACCGATTCAACCATTCATTCACATCAGTACTGGAATGTTTACGACGCCTATAATCAACCTCAATTGGAAATTTCGCTTGAAGAAGCAATCCAAGTAACTGAAGAAAAGTTAAAAACAGCATTCGATTACCGCATGGTAGCTGATGTGCCGGTTGGCGTTTTCTTAAGTGGCGGGTATGACAGTACGAGTGTTGCGGCACTTTTGCAAAACGACCGAACCGAAAAACTGAAAACATTTACTGTTTCTGTGCCTTCCATCGGACTGGATGAGGCACCATTTGCCAAAGAGATTGCCAAGCGTTTGGGAACAGATCATACGGAAATACCGTGCACAACGGATGATGTACTTTCTCTTCTCAACGACCTTCCCTTTTTCTATGACGAACCTTTTGGCGATAGCAGTGCGTTGCCGACTATGCTTGTCAGTAAAGTTGCTCGTCAACATGTTACAGTTGCGCTAAGCGCCGATGCTGGAGATGAACTATTTGCCGGTTACAACCGATACGATTACCTGATGCGCTATGGTAAAACGATTTCATCGCTGCCAGCATGGATGAGAAATACTGCAGCTTTTGGAATGGATTTGCTTCCGGCCGAACGAATTCCGGTGTTGAAAAACAAGTACAACTTTGCCAATCGCTACGAAAAACTAAAAGGTATTTTGCGGGATCCTTCACCTGAGCGCATCATGTTGAGTTTGAGTCGACAATATTCCGAAGATCAGTTGCAAAAATTGGTTGGATATTCCCCTCAATCAACGGAACATTCGGCTTACCTTTCCAAGGAATTACTGCCTCAATTTTACTCCCCATTGCGGTATATGATGGCTATCGATTATCAAACGTACTTAGTCGATGATATCCTTCAAAAAGTGGATCGTGCTACCATGGCCTTTAGCTTAGAAGGTCGCGAACCGTTCCTCGATCATACGCTTATAGAATACGTGGCTCAATTGCCAGACGACTTAAAATACCATAAAGGGGAAAAGAAATTCCTTTTGAAAGAAATCGTTCACCGCCATATCCCTAAATCAGTTATGGATCGCCCGAAAATGGGTTTTGCCATTCCAATTGGAAAATGGTTGAGAAATGAACTACGTGATTCTCTAGAATCTTTCGTAAATAAGGAAAAAATCGAACAGCATGGGTTGTTAAATTGGGAGGCTGTTTCTTCGATGAAAGATGCCTTTTATGGAGGGAAAACAGAATTGGACGTGAAACTGTGGTACGTCTTTATGTTCCAAATGTGGTACGAACGCTGGATGAAGAATTCATGAAAAACGTACTCTATATTTCCTACGACGGAATGACTGATCCCTTGGGTCAATCGCAAGTTCTGCCTTATTTAATTGGTCTTTCAAAAAAGGGAATTCACTTTCACCTCATCAGTTTCGAGAAGAAAGAACGGTTCGAATCCCATAAAGCAAAAATTGAATCCATTTGTAGCGAGGCGGGAATTAGTTGGCATCCGATAAATTACACGAAATCGCCACCTTTACTGTCAACGATATATGACGTTATTCGTATGCGAAAAAAAGCGCGGCAGTTGCATAAACAACATGCTTTTTCACTCATTCATTGCCGAAGTTATCTTTCGTCTCTAGTTGGACTGCATTTCACCAAGCGACTTTCTGTTCCTTTTTTGTTTGACATGCGTGGATTTTGGGCTGACGAACGCATTGAAGGTGGTATTTGGAAGCTAAACAACCCGATTTTTAAACTGGTTTATTCGTTTTTCAAACGCAAAGAGGTCGACTTTTTAACTCAAGCTGCTGCCACCATTTCATTAACACATGCCGGAAAAAAGGAAATGTTAACCTGGAAAGCGATTGAAGCATCCATTGACATTGAAGTCATTCCATGTTGTGTCGATTTATCCTTATTCAATCCTGAACAAATAAAGCAATCAAACTCCCTTATTTCACGTCTACAGCTCAATGATTCTGACCATATTGTTGGTTATATTGGATCTTTGGGTACGTGGTATTTGGTAGATGAAATGCTTGACTATTACAATTGGTTGCGCCATCATCACCCGCATTTTCATTTTGTTATTGTCACCCAAGACAATCGATCAATCATAGATCAAATCGCTCTTAAAAAAGGAATTCCATTCGATAATTACAGTATCTTTTCGGCACAACGAGAAGAAATTCCAACGCTCATTTCTCAATTCCACCATTCGGTATTTTTCATTCGTCCAAGCTATTCGAAGCAAGCCTCAAGTCCGACTAAGCAAGCTGAAATCATGGCTATGGGTGTACCAATTATCTGTAATGCTGGTATAGGTGATACCGCTAAAATTGTATCTGAATACGCGTGTGGTGCGGCAGTTGACTCGTTTAACCACGAAGCATTTGAAAAGGCATTTATTACATTATCGGACGTAAAACCTGAAAATGCCATTTACGGAGCTCACAACTATTTTGATTTAGCTAATGGGGTGGATAAATACCTTGCTGTATATAATCGAATTTGGAATAAATCAAACAGGAATTAAGTGGCAATTTGTACTTTCGACCGATGAAAAAACGCGTGTATTTTCTTGCTCCTTACCCAATGCATGAAGCTCCTTCTCAGCGGTTTCGTTTTGAGCAGTACCTGAAAGACATTGAAAAGGAAGGCGTTGAACTCACTTTTTTGCCTTTTTATTCCTACAAAGACTGGCAGACGCTGTACCAAAAAGGAGCGTTAGTTGCAAAGAGCATTGCCGTTTTACGCTCATTTTTTAAACGCTTTTCCTTGTTTTTTCATCTTCATCGGGCAGATGCCGTTTTCATTCACCGAGAAGTTGCGCATGTCGGTCCGCCGGTATTTGAATGGCTGATTGCAAAAGTTTGGCGCAAACCCTTCGTTTATGACTTTGATGATGCGATTTGGATGCCCAATTACAGTGAAAGCAATAAACGTTTTCACTGGTTGAAAGCCTATTGGAAAGTAAATTACTGCATGAAATGGGCAAAAATTGTTACTGCTGGAAATGAATACCTAGCTGAATATGCCAGAAAATACAATCCCCGTGTAGTGGTAATACCGACAAGTATCGACACGGTTAATATGCACAATAGGTTAGTCAATCATGACCTTGCAACAACGATTATTGGTTGGACAGGAACGCATACTACCCAAAAATACCTTAGGGACTTATTCCCAATTATTGAGCAGCTTCACGAAGAATTTGACGTTGAATTTCGAATCATCTCAAACCAAGCACCCGATTTCACGACTAAAAACATGCGTTGGATCAAATGGACTAAAGAAACAGAAATTGACGATTTAGCGGAATTCCATATCGGCCTTATGCCCTTGCAATCCGACCAATGGAGTGACGGGAAATGTGGATTCAAAGCCCTGCAATACATGTCCTTGGGAATAGCAACTGTAGCCTCACCAGTTGGAGTGAATACAACCATCATTCAACATGCTAAAAATGGGTTACTTGCCACAACATCCGATGAATGGTATACTGCATTGAAGTCGTTGCTGGAAAATAAACAAACACGAAAGGAACTCGGGCTAGCTGGAAAACAAACGGTTGAAAAGAAGTATTCAGTGAATGCCTTGCGATCTAGTTATTTGTCAATTATCAACGAAATCATAACCAAATGAAACTTGTATTTGCCAGTCAAAACGCCCACAAAGCGGCAGAAATTCAAACAGTTATTCCATCAGAAATTTCCATTTGCACATTAACTGAACTTGGGATTACTGAAGACATTCCGGAGACTGCTGCGACATTAGAAGGCAATGCAACCATGAAAATGGAATACCTTGTCGATCGGTTAAATCTGCCTTGCTTTGCAGACGATACCGGACTTGAAATTGATGCGCTTCATGGTGAACCGGGTGTTTATTCAGCTCGCTATGCTGGAGAACAACGCAATTCAGTGGATAACATGCAATTGGTTCTTGAGAAATTAACCGGTAAATCCAACAGAAAAGCACGTTTTAGAACAGTCATCGCATTATGGTGGGAAGGAAATTCCCACTTATTTGAAGGTATTGTGGAAGGAACGATTACACACGCTCCAGTTGGAAATCAGGGATTTGGATATGACCCTATCTTTCAACCCGCAGGATCAATAAAAACATTTGCTGAAATGACGATGGAAGAAAAAAACCAATGGAGTCACCGTGCACGGGCTGTTCAACAACTGGTGGAATTTCTAACAAAACAGCTTGATGTAAACGTGGAGTAGTTCCTCCATTTTTTCCTTTCAAAACTGGGTTAAATTGGGTAACTTTGATGCCACATTATTCAATATTACCCATCCAATTATGGTATCAAAAATTACATACACCTTAACAGATGAAGCGCCTGCATTGGCCACGTATTCATTTTTGCCTATTGTTAACGCATTGGTAAAACCTGCAGGAATTTCAATTGAAACAAAAGATATTTCATTGGCTGCACGTATTTTAGCGGTTTTTTCCGATTACTTGACGGAGGAACAACGTGTAGAGAATACCTTGTTAACGTTGGGGAAATTAGCATCCAATCCAGAAGCAAACATCATTAAAACACCGAATATCAGTGCGTCAATTCCCCAATTGAAAGCAGCAATAGCTGAATTGCAATTACAAGGTTTTTCGCTTCCGAATTACCCGGAAGACCCGCAAAACGATGAGGAAAAGCAGGTGAAATCAACCTACGATAAAATAAAAGGAAGTGCTGTAAATCCTGTACTTCGAGAAGGAAATTCGGATCGTCGTGCCCCACTTTCGGTTAAGAATTATGCGCGAAAGCACCCCCATTCAATGGGAGCTTGGAATGCAGAAAGCAAATCGCACGTGGCACACATGACAGATGGTGACTTCTTCCACAATGAAAAGTCGATTACGTTGACCGATGCATGTACCTACAAAATCGTTTTCGTTGACGCGAACGGCAATACATCAGAACTAAAATCTACAGCACCTTTACAAGCTGGTGAAGTGATCGATGCGACGTTTATGAGTAAGCGGAAATTACTCGCCTTTTTGAACCAACAAGTTGCAGATGCAAAAGACAAAGGTGCTTTGTTTTCGTTGCACATGAAAGCGACAATGATGAAGGTTTCCGATCCTATCATTTTCGGTCATGCAGTAACTGCATTTTTCGCTCCGGTATTTGAGAAATATGCAGCGGCTATTGAAGGGTTAGGTGTAGATGTACGCAATGGATTTGGTGATTTAGTAGCGAAAATTCAAACGCTGCCTGAAAATCAACGCAAGGAAATTGAAGCGACTATTGAAGAATGCTTAGCGAATGGTCCGGCAATCGCCATGGTAAATTCTGATAAGGGCATTACCAATTTGCATGTTCCAAGTGATGTCATCGTTGATGCATCTATGCCTGCCATGATCCGTAATTCCGGTCGCATGTGGAATGCTGATGGTAAAGCGCAAGATACAAAAGCCGTTTTGCCAGATAGCAGTTACGCTTCCTTGTATCAAGTGATGATTGATTTCTGCAAACAGCATGGAGCTTTTGATCCAGTTACTATGGGAACTGTTCCAAATGTAGGTTTAATGGCGCAAGCTGCTGAGGAGTATGGTTCACATGATAAAACGTTCGAAATTAAAGCAAATGGCAAGGTTCAAGTCCTTGACGATAAAGGAACTGTTCTTCTCGAACATGAAGTTGAGCAAGGGGATATCTGGAGAATGTGTCAAGTAAAAGACGCACCAATTCGTGACTGGGTGAAATTGGCCGTAACACGTGCTAGACTATCCAATACTCCTGCTGTTTTCTGGTTAAACAAAGAAAGAGCACACGACGCTCAACTCATTCAAAAAGTTGAATTGTACTTAAAAGATCATGACACTTCGGGGTTGGATTTACGTATCTTATCGCCAGATGAAGCTATACAATTCACCATGGAACGCATTGTTAAAGGCCTGGATACCATTTCAGTAACTGGAAATGTACTGCGCGATTACTTAACCGATCTATTTCCTATTCTCGAAGTCGGGACAAGTGCAAAAATGCTATCAATTGTGCCGTTAATGAATGGAGGTGGATTATTCGAAACCGGTGCAGGTGGATCAGCACCGAAACATGTTGAGCAATTTATTGATGAAGGACACCTGCGTTGGGATTCGCTCGGTGAATTTTTAGCCTTAGCTGCTTCACTTGAGCATTTGAGTGTTGTTACAGGAAATAAAAAAGCGGCTGTGATGGCCAAAACACTAGATGAAGCTACTGGACAACTACTTGATACGAATAAATCGCCTGAACGATCTGTTGGACAATTAGACAACCGTGGAAGTCATTATTACTTGGCTAGTTATTGGACTCAAGCGCTGGCCAATCAGCAAGATGACATTGAATTAGCAGGGCATTTCTCTTCAGTTGCTGAAGCATTGAAAAACAATGAATCGATTATACTAAATGAGTTGAATGCTGCACAGGGAAATTCCGTAGATCTCGGTGGGTATTTCCATGTTGATCGATTAAAAGCGATACAGGCTATGCGACCAAGCGATACATTCAATAAAATAATCGATCAACTGTCATGATTATGAGGTGTTTACTTCAGCTGTGTGTTATTGCGTTCATTTTAAGTTTCGGAACACTTCGTGCCCAGGTATTCAACCCGAATGAATGGATAGGTAAATATGCCGGTGCGATGAACCTTTCATCTGGTAAGAATACACAAACCGTGGCGGTTGAATTTGACTTTATTGAGGTAAAAAAAGATTCGATTTGGACCTATACGATAATCTACAAGGTGGTAGGAAAAGATCCTCTGATGAAGGATTATCGAATCAAACGAATAACGGAAAACACCTTTGTTTTAGATGAGCAAGACGGAGTATTGATTGATTTACCGTTCCGAAATGGTGCTTTTCTCTCGATTTTTGAGGTGGAAGGCATGGTACATTCAAGTTCGATGTCACTTACGGATAAAGGTATTCGGTTAGAGCTATTTGGTGCGATGATCGATAAACCCAGCAGAAGTACACAAACTAACGAGAAAGAAAACCCACTGAAAGTAAACAGTTATGCGCCTTCTTACGCACAAACTGTTCTTTTGAAAAGACGCAAATAAAAAAAGCGGAAGTGCACTACCTCCGCTTTCAATTTCTCATCGAAACGATTAGTCCAACGTACAAGTTGTAGAAAATGTTCCGAACGTTCCTTCGTTCAAATCACAAGCTGTCTGTGCAGTTTCTTTATCTGTAGTATACACTTCACTGTCAGTTACAGAAAAACCTGTAGATGAGTCAGTAGTTGTGCACGTACACGTACGCTCCTTTACACAAGATGTCAATGCAACGATTCCGAATCCTAAAACGAAAAGTCCTTTTTTCATGTTATTTTTTTTTAATGGTTAGGTCAAAAATACATTTTTTTATGATGCATCTTTGCAACGTGAGCCATATTTTAGCTAACGTGAAAAACTCGAGTATTAGCCATTTCTTTCGTTTCTTTTTGATCTGGCTACATGTCGTTTTCATCGTGAGTTCATGTCAACCCAAAACGACTGAAATTGTCACCTATCTTCAGGTGAAAAAAGAACAAGAAAAATCAGCATTAAATGCGTTGAGTCAGTCGTATGCATCTATTGATGTGTCTATCAACCTTCCGCAGTATTTCAAAAAGCTCAATGATGCTGTGCCAACCCATTTTCAATCAGCTAATTGGTCGTGTGAGGGAGTTAGTTTTGAACTTAATGCCGATCGTAAACCAATTAATTTTCTTGGTAAGGGAAGTGAATTAGCGTTTTCTTCCTTGCTCGAGTATGACTTAAGGATTAATTATTGTCCCAAATGTTCTTATTTATTAAATGAAAAAGGGACTTGTTTAACACCTCGTATCAAAGGATCTTGTGGGATTGATGAAGCGAAACGAAAGGCTGAAATTGGATTTACTACTAAAATTGATCTCTTGGCAGACTACCGATTATCCTCTTCAACAAGACTTAATCAAGTGGATTTAATCGATCCTTGTGCGCTAACAATAGCATCAATTGACATTACTGATCGGTTAAAAAAAGAACTTACTACTGAATTAACAGTGGTTTCAGAAGAAATCGATGAAAAAATAGAAGCGGTGAACATAGTGAATGAAGCACAAGAAGCGTGGAGCGCGCTCTCTCTGCCAATTTCAATCCCATCATATGGTTACATGCACTTAAACGTTAACTCACTTGGAATTGGTACTCATTCATTTCATCAAAACAAACTGAACTTCCCCATTGAATTGAAAGCGACTCCTGAGTTTTTCACTGCACCTACTGAGAAAAAGTTACTTTCACTGCCTCCGTTATCGCCTATTTCAGAAAGAAAAGGCTATGATTTAACCATTCAACTCCATTTAGGATACGATTCGCTAAGTTCATTTATAACAGAAGCGTTATCGAAAGAAATCATCTCCATAAAGAATAAAAAGATCCGGCTAGATTCCATACGCACAAATCCAACATCCACCTCAAAAATGAGGATAGATGTCTTCTTTTCAGGTGACCTAAAAGGCACATTAAAATTAAGTGGAACACCTTGCTTGCAAGATTCAACACAGCAACTCTTTTTTCCTGACCTGATTCATCACGTTTACTTCAAACAAAAGCTATATACAGTTCTTGCTAGAATGTACACAAAAACCATTACGAACGAACTAACTGCTGCATTAACTATTCCCGCTGCTCCATTACTAGCTGACCTAAAAAAGGAAATTGAACAAGCACTGAACAGTTCAGTTACTGATGACATTCATCTTTCCGGAGGAGTTAGTACAATTAACTTAGTTCATATCGACGCAACAACTGAATATTTGAAAGCATTTTTAAGAATAAGTGGGCAATTGAAACTTTCCCATTAACCTTCCGTTATTCACTGTGGTAATGATTTTGATCAGTGGTATACATAGAACATTCACTTAACAATATATCGAAGCCAGACACACGCATTTTTTCGTACATTTGATACACACATGAAACCGTATTTCATAGTCCTACTCATTGTCCTTACTCATTTTTCGACTTTTTCACAGTCGGATGATGCTACCAGTGGTCATTTGTCCGACTGTGAAGGTGCCATTGAATTGCTGAATTCAGGGTCTTATTCTACGAAATTTACGGGTGAAATCGGAAAAAAGACAGACTTAGTTGGGTATTCAGATGCCATGTTCCTAAGCGAAAATGCCATTTGGCTATCCTTCACTGCTAAAAGTGCTGGTCAATTTTATTTTGAAGCCAAAATCCCGAAAGGTGAATTACAGTTAATTGTATTCAAAGGAAATAAAAAGTCCTTGTGCGAAACCATTGAAAAAGGTTCGGTGAGCAGAATTGGACAAATGCAAGTTCGAGAAGGCGGTACCATTCGAATTGCTAAAACTGAAAATGAATCCCTTCCTCCCCTTTCACTTGAGCAAGGTGAGACCGTTTTTCTTGTGTTACTCGCACAGGAAAAAAGTACCGAAATCGTTTCTTACAATGTGGTCTTCACTGGTACCTCAGTACCTCAGGTCGAAAAACAAATTGTCGATACGCGTGTAGACAATTATTCCCCAATGGTGCATATTGCTGTTCGGGATGCCATAACTAAGCAACCAATTGTTGCCTCTGTGGTGGTTGAAGGAGTGAAAGACGTCACTGCAGCTTATTACGGCACCGATATTTTGGCTACGGTTACTCGATCAGGTAAGGCATCAATTAAATGTGATGCAAAAGGATATTTCTTTATTGATAAAATCGAATCCTTGACAAATAAGGACAAGCAAGAAATTACCATCTATATGGATCCCATCGGCAAGGGAAAATCATTTCAACTCGATGAAATTGAATTTCGAGCAGGAACGGATCTTTTTACGGATGGTGCCCTACCAAAACTCATTCGACTACGTGATTTTATGGCAATGAATGCTGAAATAGCTATCGAAATTCACGGACATGTCTACGCAGTAGGACCAAATACACCGTCGAATCAGCGCATGTCTGATGAACGTGCAAAAAGTGTGATGCGTTACTTGATTGAAAATGGGATTCAAAAAGATCGACTGTCAACAAAGGGCTTTGGCAATTCGAAACCAATATATCCCAAGCCTAAAAATGAGCAAGAAATACAAGCAAATAGGCGTGTTGAGGTGATGGTAAAATAAAACGGAAATCCGAAATCAGATCGTCATGATTTCTTTTTCTTTCAAATCGATCAGCTCATCCACTTTCTTAGAAAATCCATTCGTGATTTGCTGAATTTCCTCTTCTGCGTCTTTAAACAAATCTTCTGATAATCCATCGTTTTTAAGGTCCTTAAGCATATCAAGTGAATCCTTGCGATTATTTCGTATTCCTACTTTCGCATGTTCACCTTCAGCTTTTGCTTTTTTCGCCAATTCGCGTCGGCGTTCCTCTGTTAAAGGAGGAACAGAAATAATCAATACCTCACCATTGTTTTGAGGCGCAAAGCCAAGATTCGAATTGATGATTCCTTTGGCGATTTCATTCAACATGTTTTTCTCCCATGGCTGCACCGTAATTGTGCGTGCGTCCATTGTAGAAATATTTGCTACCTGCTGTATTGCAGTCGGAGAACCGTAATAATCAACCATAACGCCATTCAACATTGAAGGTGTAGCCTTGCCAGCGCGTATTTTAGTTAATTCATTCTCCAAATGTGCCATTGACTTCTGATTAGACGCCTTGAACTCGTCGTAAATCAATTGAACGTCCTCTACCATGATAAACAGTTTTGTGCAAAAATAAGATTTTCTAGTTTCGTACAATCGTTCCGACCTGATCACCTTTTAATAAACGAACTAAATTCCCTGGCGTATCCATGTCAAAAACGATAATCGGAAGGTCATTTTCTTTACACAACGTAAATGCTGTCATGTCCATCACCTTCAAGTCTTTTGAATATACATCATCAAACGAGATAATATCGTATTTCTTCGCTGTTGGATCTTTAAATGGATCAGCCGTGTAAATTCCATCAACCCGTGTACCTTTCAAAATGACGTCTGCATTGATTTCAATTGCTCGCAAGGATGCCGCTGAATCAGTAGTAAAAAATGGATTTCCTGTTCCCGCTCCAAAAATGACTACTCTTCCCTTTTCCAGGTGACGTACAGCTCGACGTCTAACATACGGTTCAGCAATTTCTTTCATTTCAATCGCTGATTGTAATCGGGTCTTCAATCCGACTGTTTCAAGGGCCGACTGCAAGGCCATAGAATTAATCATCGTAGCTAACATACCCATATAATCACCATGCGTACGATCCATACCTCCTTCTTCCGCTTGTACACCTCGGAATATATTCCCACCGCCAATGACAATAGCAATTTCCACCCCTAAATCGTGGATTTCTTTAATTTGGTTCGCGTACTGCGAAAGTCTGCTGTTATCAATACCGAACTGCTTTTCGCCCATCAGGGATTCTCCGCTCAGTTTTAATAGAATTCGATTGTATTTCATCATGGGACTAATCTAATGGTTTTTGTAATTATTGTGCACAAAAAAAAGGCTATCGTTACCGATAGCCTTTTTTATATAGTGATTAACTCAATGAGAATCGTTTAAATTCCGTAACCGTTAAACCGTTTTCAGCACTCGCAAGGAATTGCTCAACAGTCATTTTATTGTCACGAACAAACGCTTGACTTAGTAGCGTGTTCTCTTGGAAAAACTTGTTCAAGCGACCCATAGCAATTTTCTCAGCCATATCAGCAGGTTTTCCTTCTTGGATAGCTAAGTCCTTACCTACCTCGATTTCACGCTCAATTGTACGTGCATCAACGCCATCTTTATTCAATGCGATCGGATTCATTGCTGCTACTTGCATAGCTACTTGTTTTCCTGCGTCTTCTGCTGTTGCTGAACCACTGTTCAAACCAACTAACGTAGCTAATTGGTTTCCAGGGTGATTGTAAGCTACTACTCGAGCTGCTTCAATTGTACCGTAATTAGAAAGATCTAGTTTCTCACCAATCACACCGATTTGCTCAGTGATTTTCTCGTCTACAGTCAATCTATCGTCGTATTTCAACGCCTTAAGTTCATCAATTGTCGATGGCTTGTGCGCAAGCGCTAAATCAACTAATGATTGAACAAGTGCTTGATATCCGTCGTTCTTAGCTACGAAATCTGTTTCACAATTCAAGGTTAAAACAACACCGTAGTTACCTTCAGCTGATGCTTGTGAAATAATTAATCCTTCACGTGCATCATTTTCACCTCGTTTCGCTGCAATCTTTTGTCCTTTCTTACGAAGGATATCGATTGCTGCTTCAAAATCTCCGTTTGATTCAACCAACGCATTTTTACAGTCCATCATTCCGGCACCTGTTTGTTGGCGAAGTTTATTTACATCTGCAGCTGTAATTGCCATGATATTAAATTTTCTATTAATTAATCTTTGTTCTCTTCAGTAGATACCTCAGTTGCAACTACTTCTTCAGTTGCTTCATCTTTATCTGCAACTTTCGTGTTTTTACGGTCATCTAATCCTTCCTTGATTGCCCCACAAATCGCATCCAATATTAATGAGATAGACTTTGTCGCATCATCATTTGCTGGAATTGGGAAATCAACTAGTTTTGGATTAGAATTGGTATCAACCATGGCAAACGTTGGAATGTTCAATCGTTTAGCTTCGCTTAATGCGATGTGTTCTTTCAAAATATCAACCAAGAAAATCGCTGCTGGCTGACGAGTCATTTCAGCAATAGAACCGAAGTTCTTTTCAAGTTTCTCACGTTGACGAGTTTTGAATAAACGCTCACGCTTGTTCAAAGTTTCCCATGTGCCATCTGACTTCATTTTATCAATGGTCGTCATTTTGCGGATGGACTTACGTGTTGTTTGGAAGTTAGTTAACATTCCACCTGACCAACGTTCTGTAACGAATGGCATGTTGATTTCTGCTACCTTCTGGGCAACGATTTCTTTCGCTTGTTTTTTAGTTGCAACAAAAAGAACTTTCTTTCCGGAACGTGCAATTTGCTTCATGGCTGCACATGCCTGATCGAGGTGTGCAATTGTCTTATTGAGATCGATAATGTGAATACCTTTCTTTTCCTCGAAAATATACGGCGCCATTGCCGGATTCCATTTTCTTTTTAAGTGTCCGAAATGAACACCTGCTTCTAATAAACTTTCGAAACTTACTTTTGACATTTTTTTACTTTTTAACTGTTTACATTCGCTGTCTGACTAGCAGACTTGTTTAATCAACGGTAGTGGGTTCGCCGCGGCGAAGGGTACACTGCGTTTGGATACTAAACAATTGCCTAATACTCTTAACGTTTAGAGAACTGGAATTTCTTACGTGCTTTCGGCTGTCCAGGTTTTTTACGCTCCACCATTCGTGGATCACGCGTCATCAATCCTTCAGCTTTCAACAACGGTTTATTTTCCGCAGCTATTTCTACTAATGCACGTGCAATTCCTAAACGGATAGCCTCAGCTTGACCGTTGATTCCTCCACCAAACACATTTATTTTTACATCGTACTGACCAGCAGTATTTGTTAAAGCAAATGGTTGTTCGATTTTAGATTGCAATACAGCAACTGGAAATGCAACTTTATAATCCTTGTTGTTCACAATTACTTTACCTGTTCCTTTTGACAAGTAAACACGTGCAACAGACGTTTTTCTTCTTCCTAATGTGTTAACGATTTCCATGCTTATTTGAATGTATCAAGATTAAATACTTCCGGTTGTTGCGCTTCATGTTTGTGCTCTGTACCAGTGTACACTTTTAGATTCGTATACAACTGACGACCAAGCTTGTTTTTCGGCAACATACCTTTTACAGCTTTCTCAATCAATCGCTCAGGGTGTTTTTTCAACATATCCTGTGCGGTGGTGATGCGTTGTCCACCCGGGTAACCCGTGTAACGAACGTACTCTTTGTCTACTAACTTAGTTCCCGAAAAAGAAACCTTCTCTGCATTGATAACGATCACGTTATCACCACAGTCAGCATGAGGAGTAAAATTCGTCTTGTGTTTACCTCGAATAATCTTCGCCACCTTACTTGCTAAACGACCAACAGTCTGGCCTTCAGCATCCACCACTAACCACTTTTTGTTCGCGGTTGCCTTGTTGGCGGAAACGGTTTTGTAACTTAATGTATTCACACTACTTTAATTAAAATAAGACAATATCCCTAAATTGGGGGTGCAAAGATATGATTTCTATTTTTATTAACAAATCCTTTTTCAAAAAAAGCGGTTGGATTTATCACTAAAAATAATGAGGGAATAAAATGATCCGATTCAGAGGCAGTTATTCAATAATAAATAGAGCAAAATCAAGTCAACAGAAAATGGAAAACAGCCGGACTGATTCCAACAAAAGGATTACTTCTTTTTGAATGCATTGATGGCGTTGATGGTAAAATCACTCAATACCAAATGTCCACTCATTCCGGCACGTTCAGCTAATAACTCATCCCAGTGCTCTGTTCCTTGCCAAAATACTTTTTTCAACATGGACATTGCTTCGGGATTTGATTTGGCCAATTGATTCGCGAGGCGGTCAATTTCGGTATCCATCTCTTCTTCAGAATCAAATACGTCCGTAAACAACCCCTTCTTCTTTGCCCAATCTGCCGTACGCCATTCGGTAGCGTTAATGGCCAACTCGCTCATTGCTGAAAGACCGATTTTTCGTTCCACAGCTGGACCTACAACAAATGGTCCGATTCCGACAGCCAATTCCGATAATTTAACATCGGCATATTTAGTAGCAAGACAATAATCTACAGCTGATGCCAAACCTACTCCTCCACCAACTGCTTTTCCTTGAACGCGACCAATAATAAATTTAGGCGCTTTTCGGCACGCATTGATGACTTTTGCAAATCCAGAGAAAAAGTGATGCCCGGTCTCAAGGTCGTTAATTGAAATAAGTTCATCGAAACTTGCTCCTGCACAAAACGCTTTTTCCCCACCGGACCTTAGAAGGATAACTTTAACAGCGTTATCCTTACCTAATTCGGTTATTTTATCTGCTAAAAGCTGTAAAATTTTACCTGGGAGTGAATTACTCAATGGATGTCCAAATTCAATTACGGCAACGCCATTTTCTTGAATGTCCGCATGAACATAACCTTGATGAATTGCTTCTGACATGTTAACGTTTAATGGATTGGGCTTTGTATTTAATTTCTTGAGAACCGCTCTCCCGACTTTCCTTCGAATCGATTGTCGCTTCTAAAAGGCTTCTTTTCAAATGGTTTCTTTTCAAATGGCTTTTTTACAACCTCTTTTTTTGGCGGGCGATTACCTTTAGGAGAAGCTATTTTAACATCCAACTTTCGTCCGTTGATCTCCATGCCGTTTAATGCATCTATGGCATTGATGGCGTGATCGGTTTCTTCCATCTCCACGTAACCAAACCCTTTCGATCGCTTGGTCTCCTTCTCATAAACCACATGAGCATAATTCACAGGACCGAAGGCGGAAAAAGTCGTTTTCAAATCCTCTGAAGTAATTTCCCAATCAAGGTTTGCAATAAAAATATTTACCATTTATTTATTTGTTTGTTGTTCGCTTATTTTAAGGTGAAACTATCCGAACCAATTAGGTTACCGTCACAGTATATTTTGACTTTATAGTTTCCTTTAGCTGCATCTTCACCTTTCAAATCATAGAAAATAGAGAGGTCTATTCGTTCATTCTGGTAATCAATTTCTTTTTTATCCGAATAAGGAACAGCGCCATTTTCTGTTTGTATCGTATTCGAAGATCGCTGTTGTAATGTGCGCCCATCCGGACTAATTACTTGCATGTAGACTGTTTTTCGTCCTGCCGATGTAATCGGGTTTTCGGATAACGTAAACGATGATTTAATCTGTACTACATTTTTGGCCCGGTTTGTTGGCTCCGTCATATCATTCAACTTCATGCGCAAACCAGCAGAAGTGAATCCATAAGCCTGTAGTCGCGAACCTTTGCGAACCTGCTCTGTTTTTTGTTCAGCATCAGCTTTGAATTGATCACGTTCTTCAGTGGTTACATTCAATTTGGTGGTTGTCTCATCAAGAACCGAAGATAATTTTAAGTTTAGTGTATTCAACGAATCAATTTGTTTCACATATCCCTTCATAATGTTTCTCAACGTTTCATTTTCACGTTGCATGCGAATTAATTGAGAAGCCGACATTTTTTTATTGCTGTTCAATTCATTGATCAAGGACTGAATTTTGTCCTTCTGAATATTCAATGAATCTGCTTTTGTTTTATCTTTTGCGATCAACGCGTCGTATGTTTTAAGCATGTTTTTGAAATCTGTTTTGAGGTCGTTGGACATATTTCCGACGTATCCGGACATCATATCGTCCATTCCCTTCATATCAGAAAGCAATAACTTGTTTTCATTCATGCAATCGTTGAGTTCCGAATTCTTTTTAGACCATAAATAAGCCATCGCACCCAAACCTGCAAGCAAGGCAATTATAATGATCAAGAAAGCGCCGTTGCTCTTTTTAACTTCTGGTGAATTCAACTGATCCATAGCTTTTAATTTTATGTTCGAAACAAAGGTATAAATAGATTTTCACTACTCCGGAATATGAAATCGTATTTTACACTTTTTCATAGATTTATTTCAGCGAATGTCCATTTTCCATCAATACGACGATTTAAATTCAACGGGTTGTCATTTCGAAGTGCTGGAGGCAATAACTCATTTGGCCAATTTTGGAAGGACTGCGGTCGAACAAATCGCTTAATCGCATCGATGCCCACCGAACTAAACTTGCTGTCTGTCGATGCAGGAAAAGGTCCGCCTTGATGCATAGAAGGACATACTGTTACGCCGGTTGGCACACCGTTTATTATGATTCGTCCAACTTTTGATCGAATAAGTTGAAGGGTTTCGCTGTTCATTTCCAACTCTGAAAACGATCCCAAGACACTTCCAGTAAGTTGACCTTCAAGCGACTCAATACACTGATTCAACTCCTCCACGGTTTCCGCAATAACGACCAACGCAAAAGGTCCAAAAACTTCTGTATGTAGTGAAGCATCGGCTATAAATTGATTGGCGGAACAGGTAAGTACCAAACTTTTAACGTCGTCATACCAATCTTCAGCTTGACTTTTCTGTATGCTTTCACTTCTCATCCGCACCTTTCTCAAGTAATTTTCCTTGAGGTTCGGATGAATCATTTCCATATTCTTCTCTTCTGAAATACGCCCAATTAACGCAGCAATAAAAAGTGTTGTTTCTGGCGAAGCCAAACAAAAGATCAATCCAGGCTTTGTGCAAAACTGCCCAGCCCCATTGGTTACTGATTGTGCAATTGTATTGGCCCATTCCGCTGTTTTATCCTTTAATAAATCTGGAAAAACAACCATTGGATTCGTGCTCCCCATCTCAGCAAAAACGGGAATAGGATCTGGACGAGAATTGGCAAGATCAAAAAGAGCTCTTCCACCAGTTTGGCTTCCTGTAAATCCAACTGCTTTCACACGTTTATCCATTACTAATTTTTCTGCAACGCAGTAACCATCATCAAAAAGATGGCTAAATGTTCCGTCGGGAAAGTCAGATTTTTGAATTGCGTTTCGAATGCATTGTGCGACTAGCTCACTTGTGCCTGGATGGTACGGATGTACTTTTACAATTACTGGACAACCCGCAGCAAGGGCCGAAATGGAATCTGTACCGGCAGTAGAATACGCTAGAGGGAAATTACTTGCGCCAAAAACAAGAACAGGACCAATTCCTACATTCATTTTTCGCAGATCTGGAGTGATTAACGGCCTCTTTTGTGGCGTATCAATAGACGGCTCTCTCCAACTACTGGATTCAGCCAATTCAATAAACTGATCAATTTGTAAAAGTGTCCTGTTGAACTCTATTTGAGCTCTTTCTGAAGCTAACCCCGATTCAAGCTGGTAACGCAGCAGTATTATTTTCGCGTTCAGCTCAAGCTCGTTTTTAATCCCACGCAAGAGCAATCCTGTTTCTGACCCAGATTTTTCTTGTAAAACAGGAAATGCAGCAGTTGCTTTTTCTAATGCTCCGAGAATTTCTTCATTTCCAGCAATAAAGAAGAAAGGCTCCAAAGATTTGTTGTTGGTTGGATTGATCGCACAAAAGGATTGACTTTCATTACGAGATAAAGACTGTCCAACGAGGTTACAACCCGTCAAACCAACACGCATATTAAACAGGCGTTACAATGAAAGAATAGGATTCCATAATTTGATTGGCCAACAATTTCTTGCATGCTTCCTCCACTTTCTGTTCTGCCGTAGCTTGATCGTCTGCCTCAATAAAAAGGCGCACGTGTCTACCAATTCGAACACCATCAATTTCAGAAAGTCCGATATTTTTCATACTGTTTGTCACAGCTTTACCCTGAGGATCAAGAAGGGCATCTAAAGGCATTACGTCTATTTCAGCTTTGAATTTCATTCTGTTTGTTTTTCTTAATGCGTACTTCGATTAAGGATATAATCAAGTACAAAAATACAATTAAAGGAATAGACCAAACGAATAGACTGAAAATTAGGATGCAACTACCAACCAGAAGACTGTATCGATATTCATTGTCTCTCCACCTAAAATGCTTGAATTTAAGCGAGATCAATGGCAACTCAGCAATTAGAAGAAGACTCATCAACAGGACTATTCCGGATAGAATGTATTCATTCAATAACCAACTGTAACTTGACGGATAGAGTTGAATGGCGCTGAACTCAGATTGCAGTACAAATGGAAAAAACATGAAGAAAATTGTATTTAACGGTGTAGGAACCCCGATGAATGCATCTGACTGACGATCATCAATGTTGAATTTCGCTAAACGGAACATTGAGAAAAAAGGAATAAGCAGGGCAATAAACGGTAAGTATAGAGAGCCATTTTGTAAACCATTAGGAGCACTGTAAAAAACAGAATTCATCCAGTTTTGCAATTCAAAATGGGTATTGGATGCAAAATCATTAATGTAAAACGGCGCATCACCGTGTAAGCATAGAACCAAAACAACCATCATAATAAATCCGGGTGCCAAGCCAAATGAAACTACATCGGCGAGTGAATCAAGTTGTTTTCCAAGTTCACCGGAAAGGTTCATTTTCCGAGCTAACATGCCATCAAAAAAATCAAAAATAGCGGCAACCAACAAAAGCCAAGGAGCGACGTCTATGCGTCCTGCAAAGGTAAACACAATGGCAATGATACCACACATGAGGTTCATACCAGTGAACAAATTGGGCAAGGTAAATAATTTCATTCGCTATTTTTTTAACCTTACACGTAAATCTCCAATCGAAATCTCTTAAATTTACGTCGTATGTAAAGCTTCTTCTTTCGCAAAGAACACAATTTTTTAATGAATATGCTGTTATTACGATCAATTTTTAATTTTGAAAGCATGACTTCCTTCATACAGCAATTTATTATTATCTTGTTGATTTTCTGCCAATTACCTTTGTTTGCTCAAGACGATAAAACGCTTGCTCCGAAGTACTCGAATGAATTTTTGTCCATAGGCGTAGGAGCAGATGCGTTAGGAATGGCTAATGCTGTTGTTGCTCAAACGAACAATGTCAATTCGGGCTATTGGAATCCAGCAGGATTGATTGGGGTGAATAAATGGTTAGATGTTGGCTTAATGCATGCCGAATTTTTTGCTGGCATAGCAAAGTACGATTACCTTGGGTTAGCTCATCGAATAGACGACAGAAGTGCTCTGGGTTTTTCAGTTTTACGATTTGCTGTTGACGACATTCCAAATACCACACAATTAATTGATAACCTTGGCAACATAGATTACGACAGGATAACTACATTCACTGCGGCAGACTATGCATTTTTATTATCCTACGCCAGAAAAACGAAGATTGAAGGACTAAATGTGGGAGGAAACTTCAAAGTCATTTACCGTCAGATTGGTGATTTCGCAAAATCATACGGTTTCGGTTTGGATGCAGGAGCGCAATACCACATCAAGAACAAATGGAAGTTTGGCTTGGTTGCTCGCGATGTTACTTCCACTTTCAACGCATGGGTATTTAGCCTAGATGACGCAACCAAAGAAGTTTTCCTAGCTACCGGAAACGCATTGCCCGAGAACGGATTAGAGTTAACGTTGCCACGATTAATTTTAGCTGGTTACCGCAAGATCGACATTACGAAAAACGGCTTGTACGCAGCAGCGGAGGTGGATTTAAATATTACCACAGATGGTAGAAGAAATGTACTCGTTAAATCAGGTGTATTTTCAGTCGACCCGCACGTGGGTCTCGCGGTCGGATTTAAAGAGTTCGTAACTGTTCGAGCGGGTGTGTCAAACATGCAATACGTTAAAAACTTTGATGATAGCGAAGTGCTCAATGTTCAGCCAAATATTGGAATTGGATTGAACATCAAGAACTTTCATTTGGACTACGCGTTTACAGATATAGGAGATGCATCGGTAGCTTTGTACTCTCATGTTGTCTCGCTAAGAATTGGACTTGATAAACCAAAGAATATGAAATAATGTCAACCATTCGTATTTTCCTGCTACTCGCTTTTCTTGTTCTGACAAATATTGCCAGCGGACAGACGTATGGTAATGAATGGATCAATTACAACCAACGTTATTATGCGTTTAAAGTTTGGAACACCGGAATTCATCGCATTGACTATACGACATTGGTTACCTCCGGTATCCCTGTGAATAGTTTTAGCGCCGCCAATATTCAAGTGTTTGGGAGAGAAAAAGAAATTCCCTTATTTATTCAAGACGGTGGCGACAATCAGCTTAATTCCGGGGATTATATTTTGTTTTACGGGCAACGAAATGATGGATGGTTAGACAGCACATTGTATGAATCAAGTGCTGATGTTGGAAACCCAAAATACTCGTTGTACAATGATACAGTAGAGTATTTCCTTACGTGGAATAACCAATCGAATAATTTAAGATTTACGGTTGAAACGGATCAAAACTTTCAGAGCTACTCGGCCTCTAACTACCTGCTGTTTGAAAAATTTCAATCCTTTGCATCCTCCTATAATGAAGGAGAAAAAACATCAGATGCATCAAGTTCCTTTTTTACCTCAGGAGAAGGATGGGGGAACAGCCCGGTAAATGGTGCAAGTGGCTTCACATGGACGACTTGGTCTTCAACCGTATTGGATCAGTTATATCAAGGATTTGATACGCCTGAAATTCGCTATAAATCCGTAGTTGTAGGTGTTTCGAATGCAAATTTTACAGGAAGTGGGAACCACCACACCAGACACACCATTGGAACTGCGAATACAGTGATTGCCGATTCTGTTTTCACGGGCTACAAGGCTATTCACTTCAATACCCAATTTTCGCCGGCATTTTTACCTGCAAGTGGTGCAACTAATTTTAAAATTTCGATAGTAGGAGACCAAGGGGCAGCTACCGATTTTCAATCCATAAATTATTGGTCCTTTACCTATCCAAGAATTCCAAATTTGGGAGGACTAAACAAAACCAGTTTTTCTATAGGAAATGTAACTGGGCAGCAAAAAATCCGTTTAGACTTAACCAATTTTGCTCAAAACAACCCCTTGTTTTTTGTATTGGGTGACGTGCCACGAAAAATCAATCCAATTGCGAATAATGGCGCATCAACTTTGCTTATTCCGAATAGTTCTAACGGTGTAACTCAAACGGTTATTTACCAAGAATTGGGCACTGCAGACATGGTAAATTCATTGAAAGCAGTAAATACGAATGGATTTTTTACAAATTTCAGCAATACAACTGCCTATAATCCGAATAAGGCATTGATTATGGTCTACCCGCCACAATTGCAAAGCGGTACAGTTGAATACGCGACATATCGGTCAAGCGAACCTGGTGGTGGGAACTATAACGTGCTTTTGGCGAATATCAACGAACTTTACCAACAATATGGAGGTGGAATTCCGAAGCACATTAATGGAATTAGGCGTTTTGCGAACCACATTTACAACCTAGCCACTGAAAAACCAGTTGGATTGTTTTTAATCGGTAAAGGAATACGAGAGGCGAATATTGGTGGAATTACATCGACAGGAGCTGGAACACGGTCTAATGCTGGAGTTTATGCCCAATCTTTAGTTCCGTCTTTTGGTCAACCGTCAAGCGATGCGTTGATTACATCCAATTTACCTGGTACAACGAAATGGACACCGTTAATTCCTACAGGTAGGATATCTGTGAACTCAAACACCGAATTGCTTAATTATTTGACTAAAATAAAGCAATACGACCAGCAACAAGACCAACTCTCCATTTACAATAGTCCGAATAAAGATTGGCAAAAACACATACTTCATTTCGTAGGTGGAACAAACGCGACACAACAATTCACTTTCCAAGGATACATGAATGCCATGAGGCAAGTAATTGAAGGTCCACAGTTTGGAGCTAAAGTTACCACTACAGCCAAAGTTGATAACAATCCACTGAATCCAGCTGAATTAAGTGCCATAATGGATCGCATTGAACAAGGCGTCTCGTTGATTACATTTTTTGGTCATGCCGCACCGACAACAACGGGTTTTGAAATCAACCTTGATGAACCGTCAAATTGGAATAATTTCGGTCGTTACCCAATTATTTTCACTAATTCATGCTACAACGGGAATATTTATCAATCAGGTGTTTCTAAATCAGAAGGCTTTGTCAATTCGGTTGGTACTGGTGCCATTGCCTATATGGGACAATTAAGTCTTGGATTCTCCTCTACTTTATATCAGTTTAGTAATGGGTTTTATCAGTCAATGGCTACTCAGAATTACGGGAAATCAATCGGCGAACATATTAAATCAACCATCAGTTCACTCGAATTCCCCGGAGCCAACCTGTTCAAGGAAGTAGCTTGCACGCAGATGGCCTTGAATGGTGATCCTATGCTTAAACCAAATTGGCATACAAAACCAGAAATAGAGTTACTTGAACAAAATGTTACCTTCTCACCACAAGAATTAGATCTCACCACTGATAGTATTCAAGTATCGATTGAGTTAACGAACCTGGGAAGATCAATTACAGATACATTTAGTCTTGAAGTACGGCGTAGTTTTCCGTCTTCAACAATCGATTCCATTTACGTTTTTGCCGTTCCTAAGATTGATTATAAGCACACCGTTCAATTTAAGGTTCCATTGCAACCAACAATTGGAATTGGGCTCAACACTTTTCAGATTAAAGCCGATATTCCCAACCTCATTGATGAACAATACGACGAATTACAAAACAATCAAATCACCAAAACATTGTTTATCGATGTAGATGGCATAGTACCCGTTGTTCCTTATGAGTTTGCTGTTGTACCCGTTGATAGCGTAACTGTTAAAGCGTCAACAGTTAATCCCATTGCAGACTTCAATACGTACCGGTTTGAACTTGATACAACTGATTTATTTAACAGCCCGTTCAAACGCTTTGCTACAGTAAGTGGTTTAGGCGGAGTAAAAGAAGTGCGTCCAAGTCAATGGAAAATGGCTTCATCAGGTCAAATAGCACCATTAGTCTGCGAGGACAGCATGGTCTATTTCTGGCGTGTAGCTATTGACGAACCGATACCATCTTGGAAAGAAAGTTCCTTCCAATACATTACCGGACGATCCGGTTGGGGACAAGACCATTTCTTTCAATTCAAAAAGAATGGGTTCAATGGAATTGAATACGATGTGCAGAATAGGAAGCGTTCATTTGGAGCGAACTTCAGGGAGTTATCTTGTGATGTAAAAAGTTCGACAGCTATCCCAATCGTATATGACAATGCCTACTATCTTGACGGAAACCAGCAGGAATATGGGCTTTGTCTATTTACTCCGAGTTTTTATGTTGCCGTTATCGACCCACTGACCATGGAGCCATGGGGCACTCGATTTGGTAATGAAAATCCGAACAATAACTTCGGCAATGCGAATGACTTAGGAGCTTGTAGAAATAGAGTTGAAAACTATTTCAT